>JAFRSR010000062.1 GCA_017427485.1 Kiritimatiellia bacterium | reverse complement strand
CCTACGGCGGCTTCAAGGCGCAGGGCAAGACGCGCGAGGAGGCGCTGCAGGTGCTGGAGGACGCAAAGGCCGTGGAGGCCGCTGGCGCGCTCGCCGTCACGCTCGAGTGCGTGCCGGACGAGCTCGCCGCGGAAATCACCGCCGCGCTGAAGATCCCCACGGTCGGCATCGGCGCAGGCCCCGTGTGCGACGCGCAGTGGCTCGTGATGCACGACCTCCTCGGCCTCAACGAGGGACACGTGCCGTCGTTCGTGAAGCGCTACGCGAACCTCGCCGCCGACGCGAAGAAGGCCTTTGCGCAGTACGTGGACGAAGTGGCGTCCGGCACCTTCCCCCCGCCCAAGCGGTGACATGCGGCTTCTGTCGGCCATCCTGCTCTGCTCGTTCGCGTCCTTCGGCGCGACGGACGTGACGTTCCTCATGTGCTACCGTCCGGACCACCCCGAGGATCCGGCGACGAAGCAGATCCTCCAGTTCACGGCGGCGCACCCCGAGATACGTCCGTTCCAGTGGGGCGGACTCACCCTGCCCGGCGGCGGCGGCCGCGCCGCGTTCATGCTCGCGCTCGCGGGCGGCACGGCGCCTGACGTCTACAAGGCCTGGTTCCACATCCTCCGCCACGACATTGATGAAGGCTTCTGCTACCCGCTCAACGAATGGCTCGGCGATGACACGGACGGCGACGGGAAACTCTCCGACGCCGAGGCGAAGTGGTCGGGCTGGGCGGACGTGCCGCAGCTCTGGCGCGACGTGGCGACGAAGGACGGCAAGGTCTACGCCGTCCCCACGCCCGGTTTCGCCTACTACGGCATCGTCTACCGCAAAGACCTCGTGAAAGCCGCCGGCCTCGACCCGGAGAAGCCGCCACGCACGTGGGATGAATTCGCCGACTGGTGCCGCAGGCTGACGTTCGCGGACAAGACGATCCCCGGCGCGACGGTGCAGCGCGGCCAGCGCGCGTTCGCGATCGAGAACCGCCCCTGGGGTTTCCTGCCGTGGGTGGGCGCGGCCGGCGGCGACGTGATCCGAAAAACCACGAACCACGAGCCACGAACCACGAGCCACGAAACTTGGGAGGCGTGCTTCGACTCTCCGGAGTGTTTGCGCGCGGCGAAGTTTCTGCAGGGGCTGATCGCGGACGGCGTGGTGCGCGCGCTGCCGCAGCTCTCGATGTCGAACGACGTGGCGGACATGTTCGTGAACGGCGAGATCGTGAGCGTGTTCGGCGGCGAGGATCTTGTCGTGTATCTCACGGAGCGGCTGAACTTTCCCTCCGAGCAGATCGGCCTCATGCCGTTTCCGGCGGCGGACGAGAACTGCCGCCCGGTGCTCCAGGCGCACAAGCACTTCTACGCGATGACAGAGGGCGTGGGGCGGCGTCCGAAAGAGGAGCGCGACGCGGTGTGGGCGTGCGTGGAGCAGCTCGCCTCGGGAGAGGTGTACGACGAAACGGTGCGCAAGAACGTGGCGGAGGGTCGCGCGCGGTGGTGCTTGCCCGCCGACCTCAAGCGCCTCGGCTTCGACGAACATCTCGCGGAGGTGCCGCCCGGCATCCGCCAGATGTACGACGACCTCGCGGCGGGGCGCATCCGCGCGGTGACGGAGCCGTACATGGGGTTCTGGCAGGCGGCGAGCGACCTCGTGAGCCGTCGGTTCCTCGGCATCCTCCTCAGCGACGCGGGGAAGGACCTCGACTGCGCCGCCGCCTTGAAGTCGATCTCGGACGACGCGAACCGCGGGCTCATGTTCGACGTGGACAAGGAGCGCATCGAAAAGGCTCGGCCCGTGGCGCGCGTGGTGCTGGGGGTGCTGGCGATCTGCGTGCTGGTGTGCGTGTGGCTCGTCGTCAAAGCGGGAGGGGCGCGCTTGTCGCGACCGAAGCGGCGAGACGCCGCTTCTCCCAGGGGAGTGTCGCGCTTTTCGCGATCATTCGGCCGACGGTGGTTGCCCTGGCTGTTTTTGCTGCCCGCGATCGTTTCCATCGCGCTGTGGAGCTACTGGCCGCTCATACGCGGCGCGCTGATGGCGTTCCAGGACTACCGCATCGTGGGCACGGGCACGTGGGAGGGGCTCGACAACTTCATCCGCGTGGCGTCCGACCCCGGCTTCTGGAAGGCGTGGGGACGCACGCTCCAGTACGTGGCGATCACGCTCGCGCTCGGGTTCGTCTCGCCCGTCGTCCTCGCGCTCCTGCTGAGCGAGATCCCGCGCGGGAAGGTGTTCTTCCGCACGGTCTACTTCCTGCCGCATCTCACGAGCGCGCTCGTGGTCACGCTCATGTGGAAGATGATGTTCGACCCCACGGAGAACGGCATGCTCAACCAGATGCTCGCGTGGTTCGGCGTGGGCCGGCACGCGTGGCTGCAGGATCCGTCGTGGGCGATGACGTGCTGCATCCTGCCGGGCGTATGGGCTGGCATGGGCACGGCGTCGCTCATCTACATCGCGGCGCTCGGGGCGCTGCCGCCGGACTACTACGAGGCGGCGGCGATCGACGGCGCGGGCATCTTTGCGCGCTTCCGGCACGTGACGCTGCCGCAGCTCATGCCGCTCATGGTGATCAACTTCGTGGGGGCGTTCATCGCGGCGTTCCAGGGCATGGGGTCGATCTTCCTCCTCACCTTCGGCGGACCGGGCGACGCGACGAACGTGCTCTCGCTCGTCATCTGGAAGGAGGCGTACAACAACCTGCGCTTCTCCACCGCCACGACGATGGCGTGGTTCCTCGGCACGGCGCTCATCGCATTCACCTACCTCCAGATCCGCTTCCTCCGCCGCGTCGAGTTCCGGCAGGCGGCCGCGAATTAGCCCGTGAATCATCACACGTGTGATAATCATGTGATGATTATGTGATGTTCATGTGATGATTATCACATGACTTTTTGTTTTAATGTTCGCGTCTTCGGCACACCGGGGACGCGTCAAGAAAACAGAAAGGAAAAACACATGATCGACACAGCTACAGCAACCATT
>JAFRSR010000061.1 GCA_017427485.1 Kiritimatiellia bacterium | reverse complement strand
TCGCCCTTCTCCTCGGCCTCGGCCTTGCGGGACGCGGCGCTCGCCGCCTTGCGGGCGGCGCGCTCGGCCTTCTGCTGTTCCTCGCGCTCCTTCGCCTCGGCGTCGCGCTTGGCCTTGCGTTCGGCGGCCACGCGGGAATACTCGTCGTTGGCGGCCTTGATCACCTTCGTGATGCCCTCGACGTTGAGCTCGATGCCGCGCACGGAGTCGTCGTTGCCCGGGATGACGTAGTCGATCGGATCAGGGTCCGCGTTCGTGTCCGTGATCGCGACGAGCGGGATGCCAAGGCGTGCGGCCTCCTTGACGGCGTTCAGCTCGCGGCAGACGTCGATGACGAAGACGGCGCCGGGACGGTCCGCCATGTCCTTGATGCCCGTGAGGTTCTTCTCGAGCTTCGAGAGCTCGCGGCGGAGCATCGAGGCCTCCTGCTTGTGCACGGAGAGCTGCCCGCCGTTCGCCTTGGCGACGGCCTGCAGCTGGCACATGCGCTTCACGCTGCCGCGGATCGTCTGGCTGTTCGTGAGCGTGCCGCCGAGCCAGCGCTCGGTCATGTAGTACTGGCCGCATTCCTCGGCCGCCTGCTTCACGATCTCCTGCGCCTGCTTCTTCGTGGCGACGAACAGGATCTTCTTGCCGTCGAGGATCGTCTTGCGGACGAACTCCGCCGCCTCGTCGAGCAGCGTGACCGTCTGGGTAAGGTCAATGATGTGGATGCCGTTGCGCTTGTCGAAGATGTAGGGTTTCATCTTCGGGTTCCAGCGCTTCGTCTGGTGGCCAAAATGCAGGCCAGCGTCGAAGAGATCCTTGAGGGTGAGGCCGGTGGCGGCCGAGGTAGGCATGTCCATTTTTTCTTCTGAACCTTTCTTTTATCCAAGATGGGACGACGGGCACCCGCCCGTTTTCCCGGTTAATCCGCTTTGGCGCGCGGCCTGGATGGAGCCGCGACGTCGTTCGCTTCCGCACGGCAACGGCCACCCGGCCCTCCCGCGCTTGGAAAACAGGGGGATAGTTTATCAAACCCCTTGCGGCCGCGCAAGGGGGTATTTTCGGTATTTTATCTAATGCGCGGGCAAATGATCGAAGAACACTTACTTTTCTTTTTCAGAACTGTAAAGCATGAATCTGCGCTACTGTTCTTGCGACCCTAAGCGTCAAGGGCGGCTATCTTTCGCCTGAGGCGCTGTACGACTACTGCCACAGCCATCGCGCGGAGTTCTAGCGCGAGGGGCAACTGCTAACGCGGCAACACGGGGTTACCTTTCGTGCCGTCATTCGACTTTTCGATGTACCATTGAGGATAGCGACCTATGGTTAAACGTATGCTTTCCAATAATGCCTGTTGCTGTTCCCGGGGAAGCCCATGACATGTCGACTTCAGTAGTTCACCGTCAATGCAACTTGACACCGTCTGCTCATATTTCGATTGCGCACCACGTGCCGTTGGTCTTGCACCTGAACGCGTCAAGGAACCTCGCTTGAATGGAATCCCTAGGTTTGTGCATTTCCGCTGCCATGCAAGTATTTCCTTGTCTTGCGCATTTTGGGCTGCAATCTCGCGAGCGACTTGCTGTTCAAGCATCATGATCTCGCACCTTGCACGGACAAGTGCAGTTAGTAGGAAACTGCTAGCCTGTATGCGATCTACTTCGCCACGACTAAACGAATGAAAACCTATGCTAACCAAACTAAGGAATCGGTCAAGTGAAAACTCGGCCTTGTGCCAGTCGCTTCTGTCAAAACCCATTCCCAAAATGGTATCGCAAAAGGCTTTCTGGAAATGTACTCGCTCAGCCGCATTCGTAGAAGCAACTATCTTATCGCAAACCCATCTCCCTACAGAATCTGCGTTCATTCCTTTCCACTTCTCAATATTAACGGTTCGCAACGCCGCCAAACCCTCCTCAATGATGTTAGCATCGTTCGTCCCCCCGCTTTCCTCACAGAGGCAAACGAGCGGTGTAAGGAATATCGTTAGTTTCAGAAGAGGTCCAAAGAGACCTTTCATCCTTGTAGTTGTTTTTGAATTCATTTTACTCTTCTCCCATTAAAAAGATGAAATCATTAGTGCCTCGCGTAACAGTATAACCAAATTTTGTAACGCTTAATGCGCCGTTGGAAGTTATTTCAAACGCCTGATCGTAGATTGTGCCACATGTTTTTACAGGCGCTTCGCCCGAAGATTGATTTCTTTCACCCCAACCTATGGGAATGTCCCAAACAATTGAACCGGTCTGCCACGGCGGTTCACATTCTTCGGCCATCCTGGGGGTGTCTTCCATAAAGAAATTACCTGGTTGCACATTCTTCCAGTCGCCGGCACCACGATCAGTTGTATGATACCATGCAAGCTGCCAAGAACTGTTCGCGAAATAACCCGTATGTATTCCTGTAGTCGTGGGCACTTCTTCTACGGCAATGCCAACAAAGGAGACATTCAAGGGTTTTACATATAACTCTAAAGTCATACCTGCGCCCCCTGCCGTACCCTTGGGAAATCCGTAATCATCCGCCTTTGGAGATCGTGCTACAATACCCGTAGGTTCCAAGACGGCACCCGGCGGACAGTATCCTACACCCGCATACGTTATCGACAGAGGGCTCAGGGCCGCAAGGATCGGACAAGTAAAGTATACAATCCCTCCGGACTCTCTAAAACTTCCTGTAGAAGACGTTTGCCAGGCGGAAACGGGTAGTGTTGGCCAAGTACGGCATAGAACACTCTCTCTAACGCCAAATGTATGACGATGGATCCTGTCGTTTTCTGGTGCGGCGAATTCAGGCGTCAACTCCACACGCACCACAGTTACTTTCTTGCTCGTTGAAACCTGACTTCTTGTTCCAGTCTCCGTAAACACGCCAGACACTATCACGTCTTGCACCGAATCACTCGCCAGAAAGCCTTCGAACACCCCAGTAGCATGGTATGATTCGCACGCTGCAAGTTGCTGACTGTACGGCAGGGATATGTCTCCATCAACGGCGACAAGTTTATTCATGTTGACAGCTGAGATCCATAGCCCTCCCCCTTGCGCGCCAGCGTATGCGTCAATCGTCAGGCGCACGCGCGTCGAACGTCTCGGAACCGTCACGCCGGGTTCGTTTTCATAGGCGTCCTCAAAGATCACCGCAGGTTTGCTGAAGGTGATTGTCAGGGATGGCAGGTCGTCTGGTTCGTGCGAACTTGGCGTACTGTCAGGTGGAGGATCGTCAAACCCGCACCGGCACTCGCCACCATCGACTGAGAATGAAGCCGCCTCAAGGAGGTAACTCCCATGGGCCGAGCAACCCGATTCGCACGTGCATGTGCTGGAACACGAGAACCACACCGAATTGACGCCGTAGGACACGCAGTCGCAGCCGCCACCAGATGAACCGCCGCGCATGGGGACGCCGCCGCTGGGACCGCCCCATTCAAAAACGCCGCCCGGATCGTAGGGCTCCACGGTCACGGTGTAGACGCGGTTTGAAGCACCGATGCTTTCCGTGAATACGAAGTTGAGCGGCCAGCGGATGTGCGCGCGGCACGGTTCGTTCGTTTCCACTTCGGGGTACATGTATTCCATGGGGTACGACACCGTAAATGGCGTGTCGGACGTAATCGAGTAGTCGACGCCGATCAGCAACGGCACGCGGTTCGTCTCGAAGGCCCGTGCCACCACAACGGGATCGCCGAGGCGCGATTCACGGTCGCCCGTGAAGTAGATTGGCGCAGGGCCGCGCTCCGTCACCACGTCCACGAAGTAGTAGGCGTTGGAGTTGACGCCCGCACGCCATGGCAAGACACTTACATCATCAACGGGCAAGATGCCCGTTGTCCCAGTACCACCGCCCTCCACCGCCGAGAACAGGTTGGAGCAAACCGCGTTGTACCACTCGGCGTTGGTGCCATGGGCGTCGGAGCCGGGGGTGAGCGGGTCGGGGTCGACGGTGTTCTCAAGGCCGTCGTCGTCCCAGTCGAACGGCCACACGCGCGCATGGCGCACCGTACGATCCTCGTAGCGGTAGGTGAAGCCCCCGTCGGGGAAAAGCTCCGCCTGGAAGTTGACGGGGTTCGTCGCGTCGCGTCCAAGCGCGGCATTCCACCAGGTCGTCAGCAACGTGTTGGAAGATGTGGTGTCGTACCAAAAGACGCTCTCACGCCGCCCTTCCGGCAGCAAGGGCCAGTTGACAAGCGGCAAAAGCGAGATGTCCTGTGCAAATGCGCGCGGGAAGTCGTGCGTGCGGATGCCGGTGCGCAATTCGCCGCGCGCGAGGACGGTCATGCCCGTTGCGTATGGATACGACCATCCGTTAGCGGGGATGCGGAGAGCGTCAAAGTGCGCCATGGCATCACCTCATCAAGATGGTGAGCGAATCGGGGAGGATTTGCACCACCGGCGACTCTGCCGAGTCGGCAAGTCCGCGTCCCGTCAGGCGGAACATGTTCCAGTTCTTGCGGTAGAACCTCCAGGCGTCCACACCTCCAAACACCGGCGTCCCGTCAACGGACGCCGTGACGGACACGGGCACGGCCATGCGGGGAGAAAGCCGTACCGTCCATGCGAGCGTCTGCCCGTCGCCCGTGCCGACTGCGGTTTCAATTCGTTCCGCATCGTACCCGCCCTGCACGAACCATTTTCCGCAGTCCCATCCGACGACAAGGTCGCTTTCCTCCAACGACAAGGTCCCATCATCGTCCGCATCACGCCCGAACGCGAACTGCACGTTGTTCGTGGCGGTCGTGCGGCATGTCAAGCTGAACTTGAACTTCCCCACATGTTCCTGCCACGCCGTAAACGGCACGTTGGTTGAGGCCTCGGTGTCAACATGCTCCACAGGCGGCAGCACGGGCCGTACCGGCGGCAGGGCAAACGCCGCCAATGTGGCAACACAAACTACTATGAGGAACTGTCGTTTCATTTTGCTCCAGTATATCAAAAACTTTGGACCCATGTGTTACATCATTGTTTTCTCAACCCTTCAGGAATCCATACTCGTACACCTTCGGCTCGATGCGTTTGGCGAGATTCTTCATCGCAGCGCGTAGATTGGCAATCAGAGCGGTGTATGTCGCGTCGGCGCTATCGGAGTTCATCTTTACCTTGCCCTTTGCATCGGTTGTCGTGCCCTGAAAGTAAAGCCTGATGTCATAGTACGAGGCGTTTGGATTTGCGTGTGGCTGGGCATGGTAGTAGCGCCACAGCTCGCGACCGGCATCAAGAACTGCGCGAGCTTGCTGGGACATCTGGGACAATGGAGACGGCTGGGACTACGGGGATGCATCTTGTGTATCGTGCCCGCAGACCGTCCCAGACGTCCCGTTCGTCTCGGTTGTATACCCAAAATCCCCCGCCTTCGGGCGGAGGATTTCATCACTGCCATTTGCGGCAATGCCTACCAGGCCATTAGGTCGGACATGATGTCGCGGCCGAGCAGATAGTATTTCGCCGCGTCGGGATACCAGAGCGTTCCCGTGCCGTCAGGCGCGGTAGTGTAGCTCGTGTAGAAGCTGTTCCAGTGGCTGCGCGGCTCGAACAGCTTGGGCCGCCCCGTGAACTCCACTGGCTGGTGCGCCGTCGGGTTGAACTTCCCCGGGACGAAGAACAGCGGGCCGCGATGGTCCGTCACCTCAAGATGGAAAAGCCCGAAGTAGAGTCCCGACCCCGCCTCGCATCCCTTCCAGTCGTAGCAGGGACACGGCGAGACGGAATGCCTGATCAACTCGCCGCCGTCCTTCGTGCGCAACTGCTCCGGCTGCGTCCAGTTGCGTCCCTGGTCGGACGACACGGACCATACCGCCGCGCCGCCCGTCGCGCGCATGACGGCGAAGAGCCGCCCGTCCGGCAGCTTCATGATGGACGCCTCCTCGCAGATGCACCGGCCGCGCTCGTCGCCGAACGGCACCTTCAGCGCCTTGTCGCCTGTGTTGTGGACGAGCACCTTCACGTTCTTGATGTCGGGGTTGTCGTCGATGTTGGGGAATTCCCAGAACTCGAGGCCATCGCCGCCACGCGAGGAGCCCACGAGGAAGTGGCCTTCGGGGCCGAGGCGCAGCGGCCTCTGCCAGTTGCACCACCACGAGGCGCGGCCCGCGCCACTCGCCACCTCGCGCGGCGTGCGCGGATCGAAATCCACGATGTCGGGCGCGCTCCACGTCTCGCCGCCGTCGTCCGAGTAGCGCCCGCCCATGAGATGGTCCGTGCTTCGGCTCCACAGCACGTACAGCCGCCCCGTCTTCGCCAGCATCGGCTGCTGCCAGCTCGCGCCCGGGTTCTTCGCCAGGTCGGCGCGGTTCGTGCTCATGGAACCTGCAAGCACCTTGAGCGAACTCCACGTCCTGCCGCCGTCCACGGACTTGCGAAAGGCGGTGTGGTGGTCCGCCATCGGCTCGCGCGTCGCCTGCGTCCAGAACGCATAGTGGCACTTGCGCCTTTCATCGTAGATCACCTGGAAGTGGTCGTTGTAGATGTCATGCGTCACGGCCTTCACGCGCTCTTGCCGCTTGCCGGGATTCGGCGGGATGAACACCGCGTAGTCGGGGGAGGTGATGTTCACGTCTATGACCTCCGCAGCGGTCAGCTCTCCTTTCAGACGCGCGACAAGCTCCCTGTTCTTCGCCGTCGCCCGCTCCACGCGCATGTTGGAGGCGTCGAAGTCGCAGACGATGGCCCATTTGCCGAACGTGATGCGATCGCCTTTCTTGACTTCCTTCCGCCACACGCGCGCGCGGTCGATGGCCCATTTCCCCCATGTCTGGAACGCCGGGACGGACTTGTCAATCACGAACCCCTGCTCCGTCAACAGTTTCGCCTGCGAAACGGCGCCGGTCTCGGGCGACAGCACCGTCAGCACGCCGTCCCGCGCCACCTCGGCCCTGACCGACGGCTCGTCCGCGAACGGCCCCGCCAGAAACACCGCTCCCTTCAGCTGGTCAGGGAGTTCCTTCAACGTAAACGAACGGTCGCGGAAGAGGCATGCGCCCACTTCCAAATCCTTCACGGCAAGATTGCCGGGGACAAGCTGCGCCTTCGGCGCGGCGGACATCTGGACTGCGGCGGCTACGGCTCCGGCCGCGAGCAGCGACTTGATGGTCATTTCGTTTTCTCCTTCATGTTTCTTGCTGAAATTCAGTGCCGGAATGTCCTCGAAACCAGGCTTAAGCGCCGCATCCCCGCGCGGCGCGAGCGTGGCGCACAGCCGTTCGCCGCCCGCCGTGAACGTGTAGTCGCCCGGCGCGATCTCGCGGAACCACGCGGTTCCGTCGGCATCGGCGCGCACGCCGAGCACATATCCCTCCGGCCCGATGGCCCAGACGTCCTCATACGGCGCGGCGCCCTTCACGAGGACCTCCGCGTCTGGCCCGTTCCGCAGGGCAGGCTGCGGAAGCAGCGTGTCGCGATACGCCCTGGCGACGGCGTTGCGCACCACGGCAGGACGCTTCGGATCGTAGGCGTTGATCAGCTCGCACGTGTAATACCAGTAGTCCAGCCGCTTGGCGACCGGACGAAGTCCGCGTCCCGACAGAGACGGCCACTTGATTTCCGCCCACGGATAATCCCGTGGCCCAAACCCGGGAATCGGCGTGCCGTCCTTGGCAAACGCATCCTTCTGGCGCTTGGCAATTCCCCAAGGGTTGCCTTTTCCCGTGTCGTCCTCCTGCGCATAGGAGTCCAGTCCGACACCCATGAAGACCACGCACGGCACCTCCTCTTCCCGGTAGATGCCCACGACACGACGGACTCTCTCGGCCTTTTTTGCAACCTGCGAGGGGACGGGGCCGGGCCAGCCGTCCCACTGCCCATAACTGCAGTAGAGCGTCTCGCCAAACACGGCAGGGCGCCACTCGTACGTCTTGCGCCAGTTGACCACCTGACTCTCGATGTTGAAATCTGGATAATGGTAGTTCGCCGTGTCGCAAGGCGGTTCCTCGAACCAGCGCTGCTTGCGGTTCTGCGTCGAAAGGTCGCCGTTGCGCGTCATGACGCACGTCGGATCCAGTGACTTGACGTACTTCTCGTACAGAGAGGCGACCTTTTCGTTGCGGACGTTGAAGTCCGCGTCGGCGGCAGTGTCCCAGGCCTGGGTCAGCACCTCGTTGTCGGTCGACCAGATGACGACGGACGGATGGTTGCGGAATGTCTTCCACCAGCGCGCGTAGTTCGCCAGGTTCCAGCGGTGCTCCTCGCGCTTCACCCACTCCTCCGGCGGTATGATCGGCAGCTTCTTCGCCTTGTCGTAGCTCATGTGCTGAGGGAAGAGCAGAGGATACATCTGAACGTACATGAGCATGCCGACTTTGTCGGCGTCGGCGACGGCGGGGACGCTCCAGTATGCGCCGTCGTGCGTGCGGATGATGTTCACGCCGTCTTCACGGTAGATGTTCCAGGCGATGTCGCGCACGCGCTTGTCCTCGAAGGCCGTGTGGCCCGTGTCGCCCTGCAAGACGATCCTCTTGCCGTTCAGGAAGAAATCCGTGTGGAATATCCGAAACTCGCGGAACCCGAACGTCTCGCGGTGGCGGTCGACGAGACGCCCGTCCTCGTATATGTCGCTGACGAGTTCGTAGAGGTCGGGATTGCCGTACTTCCCGCCGGGTCCCCACGGCTTGGGATCCGCCCACTTCGACCTGCTGTCGACAAACGCCGTCTCCCCAGCTTCCAGCTTGACGCGCACGGACGGCAGTTCGAGCCTTACGCGCCCCCGTTCGACCACTTTCGGGCGCACCTCAACCGTCGCCGCCTTGCCGGTCCTGTTGGAGAGTTCGGCCCGCACGGTTATCTCGGCGCGCTCCCAGCTCGTATTGATCTGCACGCCGTCGACCCGCGTCTCGGGCAGGTATTCCACGTAGACATCTCCAAGAAGCCCGTCGCGGCCGTGCTGCCCGGTGCGCATCAGGCCGAATTCCACGGTCAGGACGTTCTGCCCCCTGCGCAAACCCGCGAGGGGCATTCGGACGATGCCGATGTTGCCGTCGTACTCTCCGCACGGCACGCCATTGCAGTACACCTTCGCCGAACCCTGTATGCCCTCCGAGACGAAATCCACGCCGCCCTCGCCATCCCATGCGAAAGCCGTGCGGTAAAGCGCAGGGCGCTTTTTGATGTTGTCGGCGACCGACAGCGGACTGAGCCTCCAGTCTTCCCACCCCTTCATGGGCCGCGCCTTGCTCCAGGGATTCTTCGGATCCTCCTTTACGATCGGATTGTGCCAGCCGAGGAAGTAGTGGCCCGAGACCATCAGAGGCACGCGCACTTTCTCCCACGTCTTTCCCCCATCCGCCGAACCGCTCCAGTCGCCGTTGAGGCAGAGCTTCCGCCGAGTCTCCTTGCCTCCAAGCGGTCTGTCGGATGACTTCGGCGCGTCCGCGAGATTCCCCTCCCTAATTGCCGCGAACCGCCTTTCGGCTGCCTTGAAGGCCTCGTTCAGCTTCTTCCGCGCTTTCCCCTTCGCCACGGCAAGGTCGGCGACCTTCTTCTCGAGCTCAGGCAATCGCGTCTTTTTGAGCCTTGCAATCGCGGTCTCCAGTTCGGCGTTCTCCTTCGCCACGACGGCGGCCGAGCGCGGCGGATGGAGGCTCTTCTCGAATTCCGAAAGGGCCTTGCCCGAAAGCGCATTGTCGATCACGATGCCCGATGCCGGCCTGAGCCGGGCATCAAGCAGCTGCACGCAGAAACCGCTACCCTGCGTGATCTCCACGAGCTTGAAAAGCAGCTTGTTCCACCCCTTGCGCACACGCGCCGCATAGACGAAATTCCGCGGCGTCACGGCCTGGCTTGTGTTCTTGGATCCTATTTGCCGGTCGTTGAGCCAAACCTTGTGGTAGTCGTCGGAACCGACTGCAATCTTCATGTCCATCTCAGCCGGTGCCGTGAAATAGCATACGGCGTAGGCCACGAAATAATCCTCGACAGCGGGGAACAACCCGTCCGTCTCGATTATTCCGGCCGGGGAGGACAACGGCCGCCACGTGGCATCCGCGACGAACGTCTCGGTTCGGCCCCACTCGTTGACGCTGCCGATGCCGGCGATGAGCTTCGATTTGTCGGCCAGGAACTCGGCCTTGCGGCGGTCGCCCGCGCGTGGGAAAGCGTATGCCTCGCCTCCCTCATCCGCCAGGAAGTCCATGGCGAGGCCGCGCGTCGAACCGTCGGCGTTGCGGTAGTTGGGGTACGGCCCGGACACGAGCCAGTCCCTGACAAACCCCTCGGCGTCCAGGCCGCCGCCACAAACCGCCGCCGACACGGCGGCGCATGCCATGCAGACCGCGACCCTCATTCCTCGACCTCCGTGACTTCATAGCCTCGGATGTTTCTGACCCAGACCTTGCCCTTGCCGCCGGCCGGCCCGATGGACAGCATGAACGACCCTCCGTGCGGCATGCGGTAGGAGAACTGCACCTTCTGCCAGTCAAACGTTCCCGCGCCGGTGCTTCCGCAATCCGGCCATCTGGTCGCCGCCCCCTTCACCGGAGCATACGCACCGAACTTCACGCCTTTCGTCCCCGACAGATCCTCCACCTTCACCTCTCCCTCGAACCGGTAGAGAGAGCCCGGCTTGAGCTTGAGCCACGTGTCCTTGTTCTTCGCTTTCCTGCCTGTGGAATCGAAAAAGACCGGTGCGGAAACTCCGTCCTCGTATATCTGCGTCTCAACCACCCGTGGCCGCGGAGGGGTCTTACGAGTCCCGTCCATAAGCTCTGCGGCGATCGACGAAACCCGGATCGACTCCTCCAGGGTGGCGACGGCGTTCAGAAGCTCCACCTCCCTGGCTTCGGCCGCCTTCAGTTCGGCCCGAAGCCTTCGGTTGCGCGTTTCCTCAATTGCCGAACTGTCGGACTGGACAGCATGGGCATGGAAGACGACGCCGGCAAGTGCCAGAAACAGCGTAATGGATTTCATGGGCCTACGTTGTGTTAGTTGGAAATCCCATCATTTGAAGAGTAAGAGAGTTCCCCTCTCTCTCTTGTAGAGAACCTTGAACAGGGCGCCGTCGTCGGAGTCCGGACTGCGGACGCCGCGCGAAACACGCCAAATGTCGAACGATCCCGCGAACGTCGTCGAACCGAGCATGAAGTCGTGCGTGCCGCACGATCCAAATCGGGCGGGCGTGATGCAGGCCACCTCGCCGAGGATCCCGTCATCGACGCGGAGCGTCCACGTTCCCGTGTCGGCGTCGTGCATGAGGGCCAGATGGTGCCACCCGTCGGCAGGCCCCGCGCCCACAGGGAAGGTCCCGTTTGCGTAGGGGGTCAGCAGGCTCTGCGCGCGAACCGCGAAATGCAGCTTCCCGTCATTTCCCGGCACGAGCGCCAGATACCATCCGGCGGAGCCGTCCCACGTGCCGCACACGATCTCCGTGCCGGAGACGGGCGTGGCGGCAGTCCGCCGGAACCAGCCCTCAACGGTGAAGGTCTTCGTCACGTCCAGGTCGTCGCCCAGACGAGATGCCGTGAGCGGCGACGCGCTGACCGAGACGGAACCCGCGTTCGGACGGGACGAATCGTCGAAGAGGCCGCTGTCGTCCGCATGGCGGCTCATGCTCGTCTGCGCGCCGCCTTGCGCCGTGCCCGCGAACGAGAAGGCCCCGCTCTCCATCGTCGCGTTGGCGAGATCGACCGACGCCCCCTCGCCGTCCAGATACCAGAACGCCTGCGTGCCGTCGGCCTCGGCGGGCGGCGGCGGATTCTGGACTTGCGGCGCGGCGCAGAGGAATTCGTTTGTCGAGAGCGCCCCGCGCGAGATGCGGATTTCGGCCATTTCGCCCCTCCATGTATGCTCCGTCCGTCCGCCGATGCGCAACACCTGCATGTCATAGACTCTGCGCGAACCTGCGGTGAGCGAACCGACCAGCGTGCCGTCCTGGTAGAACGACCAGACGTACTTCTTCCGAACCCAGGCGAGGTGCGTCCAGCTGTTCATGTCCGAAAGCGGATGGCTCGCGTCGTTGAAATAGTTGTCTGTCGCCTTGTTGACGGTGGCATCCCAAAGCTGCATGCGGTTGTTCGCGCGATAGGAAGTCAGGAACTGTTTCCCGTCAAGCGCAAGAAAATTGAAGATGATGTGCCACTCGCTGCCGATGGCGGCGTTGCGCCGGAAATAGCCTTCGAGCGTCATGTCGTTGGCACCGTCGGACAGGAGCCCCATGACTCGCCCGTCGCGCGTCGAGAGGAGCGCCTTGTCGCCGTCGGAGCCGCTCTGGAAGGTGGCGCTGCCCGCGGCGCCCGTCTGGCTGAAAAGCGGATCGGGATTCGTCACCGTGGGGCCATCGTTACAGGCGACGGGATGGTACTTGCGCGAGTGATAGCCCGGAGCGACTAGATAGAAGTAGGTATTGCCCCTGACGCAGCATCCGTATGGCATCGTGTCGTTCAAGGCGTCGGCGTCCAACGGCAGAAGCGCCTTCAGTGCGGTGTTCGCCGTGGGGTTGTTCGTCTCGCAGAGGAACTTTTCGGGCGAGACTGCCGCGCCCTGCGAGTAGGCCATGCAGTCGAAGTAGCCGTAGACCTGTCCCGGCAGCCCGCCGTTTCCGGCAAGGTAGACGTATTCGCCGTTCGTCTTCGCCGCCGGCGCGCGCACGTTCGCCACGGTACCGCAGGCTATGCCGTCCACGTACAGCCGCCACTCGCCGAATCCGCCTGCGCCGCCAGTCTTGTCGTAGGCGAGGGCGATGTGCCGCCAGACGTTGTCGCCTTCCTGGAATTCGCCGCCGCTGAAGTCGCCCGCTGCCACGTATGTGGATTCGTCGCCCGCCGTGGAGGCGGAATCCATGAAGACGAGCCGCCAACGGCTCGTGCCGCCGGCCAGCCCGTCGGCGCCGCGCACCACCTGCAGCGACCAGCCGTTCGTCGTGGTGCCCTGGTCCATGCTCGTCCAGAACGTCGCCACCGATTCATCCGTCGTCGAGACGTATGTCTGTTCGCGCAAGGCCGGGCGATAGTAGGTCTCCAGTGTGAACGAGGCGGAGTGCGGATCGGCGCGACCGCCTTCGTTCAGCTTGAATATCCGCCCGAACGTCGGATAGCGGAATGCGCCGAACGAGTCCTGGTTGCCATTCGGCACATGATCGCCCTGGGTGCCGCTCGTCGGGATCGAGATCGCCGAGTTCGGCGGCTGCCCCTTGAACGCGGAGATGCCGCGTTCGAGCGTCATGTCGTAAAAGTAGACGGCATTGTCGCAGAAACCCGACGAGAGGTCGGCCGTGCCGGCATAGTCCCGGCAGTCGATCGTCCCGTCGGCCTGCTTGCGCAACGGCCAATAGGCAACGGTCTCCCTCCCCACGGGCAGATTATACGCCTGACCGCCCGTTCCAGAGGCGTTGAGGAATTCAGAAGGGTCGAGCGCCACGTCCGAGACGCGCCAGTAGTTGAGCGCGGCGGCGGTTCCCATGTTGCTGCGGCCGCCAAGGTACACCTCAAAGCTCTCCGAGTTCAGCATGCTGAGCTTGGACACGGAGACGGGGGCGGCGAGACGCACCCCGTCCACGTACATCGCCAGCTTCGTGTAGGATCCTTCAACGAAACGCATGAGCGCGACATGATGCCATTGCCCAAGGTAGGCGGATGCGTCACCGCCGATCGTGTAGAGCGTGCTGTCACCGCCTGGCGCTCCCTCCAACGAGTTGCCGCGCCAGTAGCACTCGAAGGTGTAGACGTAGTTGTCGGCGGAGTCCTTTCGCTGTAGGCGGATGGTCCAGAATATCTGATTACCCCCGACCCTGGACTCGAAGAGCGAGATGTACGATCCCACGGCCGGCAAGGCGTCCAGTCGAATCCAGCCCTCCACCGTGAAGTCGTTCGTGCAGCTGAGCGCATTGAACAGGGCGGGAGTGGCCGATGTTCCCTTGGCGAGCGGGAAATTGCCGCTCGGGGCGGAGACCGCGCCGATGTCGTAGGGCGTGAAAACATGCATGCCGGGATCGGGATTTGGCGGCACCGACCATGCCGTGCCCGAACGCTCCTTCGTGGCCGTCGTCGAATACGTCAAGTCGTTGGCCGGGTGGATGGCGCAACGGCCATCGAGCGATCCGTCCTTGTTCACGTTCAGCGGCCAGAGCGCAACCGTCTTGGCCGAAACGCTCCCCGCCATTGCAAACATCACAATGCCCCAAAGGGATAACTTCCCCACCTGTCCGATGGCCGCTTTTGTCCGTTTTGGCATTTTCAACCCTCCTTTGAGTTATTCCACCCATGCTGGCTTGGCGCTTATCGTACCACATCCCCGCAGGTTCGGCAAGCGTTCACGCCACGAACGCGCCGTCGGAATGGATGGGCGCGCCCTTCTTGCCGAAGCACTCGATCGGACGCACGTCGAAGCGGAGGTGGACGCCCTTCGGCAGGTCGGCGAGCGCGAACGCGCACGCCCCCGGCCGGCCGGCCTTCGACGCCGGCACGTGGAAGTCCGGCGCGATCGCGCGCCGCGTGCACGCCACCATCTCCACGTCGTCCTCCACCACCACGGCCTGCACCTCGTACTCGAACACGCGGCATTTGCTGCGCGTCTCGGCGGCCGGGAACGTCACCCCCACGTGCGTCGGATCCTTGGGCGCGGGCTTGCCCTTCTCCGCCTTCGGCGGCAGAAGCGCCACCTTCACGGACGCCCCCTGCGGGAACTCCGGCGCCGTGCGCACGGGAATCCGCTTCGCGTAGACGAACGGCCGCTCGGCCGCCTTGCCGACCGGCAGGATCCAGTCGTCGCCCAGCGTCTGGTCGTACACGAACTCGCGCCGCTGGATGCGGATGTGGTCGTCGCAGACCGTGAACAGCATCCCCTGCTTGCCCTCCTGCGTGTTCAGGCGATCCATCTGCCGCGTGCGCTTCGGCACGTGCCCGTAGTTGTTGGGGCCGGCGTTCTCGCGGTAGTTGTAGTCGAGCGACGTGTAGGAGAGCGAGCTCGTGCCGATAGACGTGAACGCGCCCTGCCACACGGTCCGCTCGTCCGTGAGCGTGTAGTGCGAGTGGCCCGAGAGCGCGATTGCGTTCGGGAACGGCGTGAGCGCCTTCGTGGACGCGCCGTCGTCGTGTCCCCACGCCCACGGCCCGTAGCACGTGTCCTTCGGATGCGAGTGCTGGAAGTAAAAGAACGGCAACGCCGGATCGAGTTCCTTGCCGTGCGCCTTGAGCCAATCGCCCAAGCCGCCGATGCCCGGCCAGTGCGCGCCGATGAACGTGTAGCACCCGTTCGGCTTCTCGACCTTCTTGGCGAAGACGGGCGTGTAGGCCTCCTTGAACGCCTCCTCCCAGCGCCTCTTCGGGTCGAACTTGATCATCTTGGCGGCGCGTTCCTCCGGAGTCTTGAAATCCTTCTCCTTCCAGTTGGCCACGTCGTGGTTGCCGTACTGCAGGAGCTGCGTCACGGGGCGCCCGTCCGGCGTCTTGTTCTCGGGAAAGACCTTGAACCAGGCGTCCGCCACGAGCTGGAGCTGGAACACGAGCCCGTGGTCGGCCATGTCGCCCGCCACGAGCACGGCGTCCACGCCCTGCGCGCGGTACCATTCGAGCGCCTTGATGAAGACCTTCTGCGTGGCCTCGTCGCGCACGTGGATGTCGCTCATCACCGCCACCTTGAGGCGCGGCGTGCCGCACACCGTGCCGGCCGGCGCCGCGAACATCCGCCGCGCGCCCGCCGCCGCCACCGCCATCGAGCCGATGAGAAAGTTCTTTCGAGAAATGTTCATGTCTGTCTCCTGTTTGGATTTCGGTCTACTATATCATTTCTCCGCCGTCTTGGCTAGCCCTCGCGCGCTACAAGGCGCGGGCGGCGGCCTTGCCGACGGCTTCGCCGATCGCCACGGAGCTGCCGGTCACGCGGTAGCTGGCGTGGGCGTAGAAGTCGCCCGAGATGCAGCGCCCGGCCATGTAGAGATTGTCCACATCGCGCGCGCGACACGCGCGGAGGGGGATCTGGAACGGACGGAACTTCACACCGTGGTTCTGTCCCGCCGCCCGCACGTTGTTGGACTTCCTGTCGAGCCCGTGGATGTCGATGCCGAAGCGGGAGGTCGTGACGGCGTCGGGGAACGTCGCGCCGGCCGTCACGTCGTCGCGCGTCACGGTGTAGCGCCCGTGGATGCGCCGCGCGTCGCGGTGGCCGATCTGCTCGGCGGTGGCCGCCACGCGGAACCCCTTCCACGGACCGCCCAGCTTCGCGAGGCCGGCGGCGAGCGCGAGGATCTCCTTGCGCGCGCGTACCGTGGCGTCCGAAACCGCCTGCGCGTCGTCGATGCGCAGCTTGTACTCGTGGTTCGCCATGAAGCAGAAGAGGTTGCGGTGGAACCGGAAGAGCGTCGGGTCGCCGTAGCTGGGCTCGAGGCCCGCGCGCCGCAGCTCGGCCTTGAGCTTGTGGCTCGCCACGATGTGGTGGCTGGAGGGTTTCCCCGTCTCGGGGTTCAGCGCCTGCGTCCACATCGCCGGTTCGTTCGAGACGAAGTCGCCCGCCGCCACGGCGTCGCCGTCGTCCACCACCACGAGCGCATTGAGGGTGGCCGGCTGGCCCCAGCCCTCCGGACCGAACCCGAGGTCGAACCCGCAGCCCGCCTGCGCGCCCAGGTCGCCGTCGCCCGAACAGTCGACGAACGTCCGCGCCCGCCAGGCCTGCCGTCCGCTCTTCGACTCGGTGACGACGGTCGCGATGTTCCGTCCGCCCGCGTCGCGGTAGGCCGCCACCACCGGACAGTGCAGCGTCACGCGTACGCCCGCCTCGGCGCACATGTCCTCGCACACGGCCTTCATGTACTCGGGCGCGTAGACCCAGTCCTTGTCGAGGCCGTCCCTGTACCGCTTCATCCCCTCCGCGTCGGGACGGTCGACCGCGCGCGCGCCGTAGGCGTCGAGACGGCGGATGATCTCCCAGCCGATCTCGGACTTGTTGAAGTCGAAGATGTAGGTGAGGAGGCCGGCCGTCCACACGCCGCCAAGGCACCCCTGCAGCTCGAAGAGACGCACCTTCGCGCCCGCCCTCGCGGCCGACACGGCCGCCGACACACCAGCCGGGCCGCCGCCCACCACGATGACGTCCGCCCAGTCGTCCACGGGGATGTCCCGCGCCGGCTCCGCGAACGTCGGGGGCCGTTGCCCCGCCGCCGCGGCGTGCACGCGCGGCGCCGCAGACGCCGCCACCGATCCAAGCAGAAAGCTCTTTCGTGAAATGTCCATAGCAACCGTTTACTTTTACTCATTAATCACCTGACAAGGACCGTCGTACCGCCCCGCAGGGCATAGAGGATGCCGTTGGAGAGCGAGAGGGATCCGTTGGCGATCATCTGGCCGCCCACGCAGATCGTGGCCTTGTTCGCCTTTGTGAGCGTGCCGGAGAGCGTCCCGACCTTCACGAGCGCCACCCGCCCGCCGCTGAAGTCGGACGCGGAGTCGAGGCGCACCGTCACGGCACCGTTGACCGTCAGCGTCCCGGCCTCAAGCGGCGTCGCCTGGGCGGCCGCAACCGCGAGACCCGCGCCGTCCTCAATCGTCAGCGTCTTGACCTTGCCGACGCCGCCAATGAACGCGCCGGACTTCGCGTTGGCCGCCGCGTTCGTCAGCGCGCCGTCCACCAGCATCGTGCCGGCCTGCGAAGACGCCGTGCCCGAGAACGCGTTGGCCGCCGCCGTGAGGCGCAGCGTCCCCGCCCCGATCTTGCGCAGGATGCCCGCGCCGGACACCGGGCCGTTGACGGTCAGCGTCTGGCCGTCGTCGACGAGGAACGAGCCGCCGTTGGTCTGGAGCGTGTTCGCCGAGTTGCTCCCCTTGGTGTCCACGACGATGCGCGTGGCGGCGGGAATCGCGAACGAGGCGCCCTGCGCGCGGAACACCGCGTTGCTGTTGAACACGATCGCCGAGGCCGAGCCGACGTTTGCCGCGCTCGTGAACGTCCCCTGGATCGCGAAGTGCCAGAGCTGCCATTCGCCCGTGAAGCCCGCGTTGTCGCCGCGCATGTTGAAGAGGCCGGGATAGGCCGGGTCTGGCGTGTAGGCGTCGTTGACGTGTCCGGGCGCGTAGATGAAACGCATGGAGCCGCTGCCGGAAACGGGCGCCTGAAGAGTCAGAGGGCGGGTCGGTTCGCTTGGCCCTTTGTTCACCTCGATCCGGAAATAGGCGGGATCGCTGGCCGACCCGTGGACGGAAATGTTGCCGGCGACGGCGTTGTTCTTTGGACGCGTCGCGCTGACATACGAACCGCCGTAGAGCCGCAGGTCTCCCACCGTCACCGTCGCCCCCTGAACGAAGAACGCGCCGCCGGACAGGACGGACAGCGAATGGCCGTTGAAGGTCGCCGTAGATCCGTCCAGCGCGCGGAGCGTCGATCCGTTGACGACGAAATAATCTGCGTCGGCGTGCGGAAGCGTCTTGTCACTCCAGCGCCCCGTCGTCTGGAAGGAAGATCCTCCGGTGCCGGTTCCCCCGGCATCGGTTCCCTGAAAGTACACGATCTTCCGCGGCAACGTGTAGAGAAGGTAGTTCGTGCCGTTCTCCACCTCGATGGAGAGCGTGCCGTTCGTGGCCACCTCTCGGACAGGAGCCGCCGCCGCGTTCGCCGTCAGGACGAAGTCGGACAACGTCGCGCCCGCCGCGCCGAGGTTCGTCGACGTCATGAGACGGTAGGCATTGGTCGCCGCCAGCGTGGTGACGTCCTGCGACGCGATGTCGACGTGTATCTTGCCGTCAGCAGCCGTCGTGGCAAGCGCGCCGTTGATGACGAGCGCGCCGGACGACGGCGTGAAGGCCAGCGTGGCGCCATCTTCGAGCGTGACCGCGCCCGTCTGCCCCGCGCCGTCCCCGCGCAACGTGCCGCCGGACCTCACGACGATGGGGATGGCCGCGCCCCTGTAGCCGCCGCCGACCACGAGCGCGGCGTTGTTCGTGACGACAATGCCGTCGAGCCCCGAGACCGTCACGTCGTTCATGGCGATCGGGCCTTTCCATGTCCCGCCGACCGTCGAGTTGCGGATGAGCAGCGTGCCCGTGCCCGATATGGTCGAGCCACCGGTGAACGTGATCGCCGTGCCGTTCTTGTCGAAGGATCCCATACGGCCGCCGTTCTCCACTATGACCGTCTTCCCGTTGACGGTCATCCCGGTTGAGCCATACCCCAGCAGACCGCCGCCGTTGCGCAGGGTCACCGAGCAGGACGAGCCGAAGTAACTCATGTCCGGCACGGCCGCGTTGACGTTGTTCCCCACGACCTCGAACGTACCCATGAACGTGCTGCTGTTGTTGGAGCGGGGGCGGACAATGAACTCGCAGCCGTTCTTGTCCGCGGCGGCAGTGTGCGCGGCCTGCAGACAGGTGCCGCTCGCACCGTTGATCTTGGCCGTGATGTCGAGAATGCGGTTGCCGTTGTCGCCCGAACCTTCGAGGAGGGACGGCGCAGCGGGCGTACCGAACACCGTCAGGTTCCCGGCCAGCGTCTTGTAGCAGTTTCCGTCGGCCTGGCCGATGCGCGCGTTGTAGATGCGCAGGTCGCTGATCGTCGTCGTGCTGCCCGGACACTTCAGCGCAAGCGAGGCGCCGCCGTCGAGCGTCAGCGAATCGCCCTTGAACGTGAACGGACTGCCGCTTTCCGGCGTGCGGATCGTCCGTGCGGCATTGACAAGATAGTCCTTTCCCGCCACCGGCGCGCCGCCGGGGAAGTTGTTCCCGTTGATGAGAGAGGATATGCCTGGATTGTCCGTGGCGCTCAGCACGACGTAGCCGGTCGTGTCGGTAATCGCCGTTTCGTATGCTTCAACGGACAGACAGATAAATCCAGCCATCAAAGCCATCCAGCAATATGTGGCGCTAACGCCTTTCACCAACGTTTCTCTCTTCATCCTGTTCGCCTTCTTCTCGGCGCGCACCGCTTGCGCGGCGCGCAGACTTCACCTAGTTGCAATCGTATGTGTGGATATCATACCACAATCCTGCCCTTTTTGGAAGGATAGACGAGAAACAAGGAGAACGGGCAAGATGCCTGTTATCGCAGTGAGCCGCCAAGATGGCGGCTCCCAATACCATCATAACAAGCACGGCCGTTCCCGTAGGGTGGCGCGGACCCTACTCCTATTACCGCCTGACGTCGCGGAACAGGTCTGCGAGCGTGACCTCGGACTGTACGGCGCCAAGGTATCCGCTCCGCGAGATTCCGTAGGTCGTGATCATCGTGAGGTGCGGCGCGAGACGGGTCTTCGTTGCTGACGCGAACACGGCGACCTTTCGGTACAACCGCTCATTGTATTCCTTCGTGATGAGATACGGTTTCTGCGTGAACTTGATCTCGCATACGTTGACCACCCTGTCCGCACGCTCAATCAGCAGGTCAATCTGCGCCCCTTCTGGACAGTTCTCGTCTGGCGCGTGGCGCCAGGCGAAGACGCGCGTCAGTACTCCCCCTACACCGATCGCTTCCTTAATCTGCGCGATATGCTGAAGACATATCCGTTCAAACGCGAGACCGCGCCAGGCGTTGACGGATGGTTGATTGGCGGAGTGCTGCCAGAACTGCTCATCGGGATTCGACTCGCCATCAACAAACTTCAAGTGAAAGAGCGAGAAGTTGTCGATCAGCTGGTAAAGCGAGTCTCTCGTTCGTCTCCCGAATGCCGTAAACTTCCTGATAAATCCGCAGGCCTCTAGATCCGAGAGGTAGCGCGTTGCGTTTCCGCCCTTAACCATTCCGCACGCACCTAGAAGCGCATCGCGCGAAATGCCGCTCTTCACGGACGCCAAGGCCCTCACGATCGTCTCGTATGACGCGCTTTCCCCGAACAAAGACCCGAACACGTCGCGGAATTCGTTCCTGAGCTTTCCCTCGCGCGAGAAGAGAAGTCTGTCCAGACATTGCGCCACACTTTCCCCTCTCTTGAGCATGCTCCAGTAGTACGGGACACCACCAAAAACCATATACAGCTCCGCAATGTCAAGATCGGAAAAACTCAAGCCTTCGCTACGACAGTACTCCCGACACTCATGGAGAGTAAACGGCTGAAGGTGTATCCGCTCCGCAACCCGGTCATAGAGGCCACCGCGACTACGGAAGAACTTTTTCACCAGCCATGATGCCGCAGATCCGCACACGACAAGGACAATATCCTTGCGCGCCGAGGCCCAGCCGTTCCAGAACGCCTCGAACCACTGCACAAAACGTGATTTCGGAGTGTCCATCCACGGTATCTCGTCGATGAACAGTATTTTCTTCCCGCTACCACCTGCCTTAACAAATCGCTTGAGTTCGTTGAACGCCTCGCGCCAGTCCGCCAGTTCAGGCACGTTCCGAGCGCCAGCCTCAAGGAGCGAGTCACGGAACGCTGCAAGCTGTCCCGACATGGGTACGTCGTGTATGCCGGTATGCTGAAAGAAAAAAACATCCGAAAACGTCTCGCGGACAAGAAACGTTTTGCCGACACGGCGACGGCCGTATACCGCAATCAACTGCGCATGGTTTTTTTCTGCAGCTTCCTTTAAAGAAGCTGTCTCCTTAAGCCTACCGACCATCCTGATTTCTCCTTTTCAACATGGCCCTATGTTATCATATTTTGGCACTTGGGGCCAAATATAATCTTAAAATTATTTGGTGGTTTCAGGAAGGAATACCCGGCGGATTGCCTCCAGGTACCCGAAGCCGAAGTGCTGGTCGGGTTCAAGGTACGAGCCTTCCGTCCACTCGTTCCACGAATTGATTGTGACGAGCTTCGGCAGGCCAGGCGGCACATTGCGGTCGGTCCAGTCCTTCGCCCGACGAAGCGCGACCTCGAACTTGGCGGGCGTCGAATTGAGGACCGTCGGCACGGCCTTTCCGGGCGGGTAGCGGGGATTCTGGTCCCAGCCAACCGACGCATGGGCGAAGAAGGCGGCGGGCTTCAGTTCGTTCAAGGCGACGTCGAAGCGCCTCGCGGCTGCCTTCGCCCAGACGGCGTAGTCGGGGTTGCCCTTCGGACTCGCCCAGTGGACGAGATTGTAGATCGTCGCCGAATCAATCCCGACCGCCTTCGCCACGTTCGGCTTGAGGCCGTAGTCGCACGCCATGAAGTGCGCGCCGCCCAGCCCGGCGTCGGCGCAGGCCGTGCGGAGGTACCTGACGGCCTCCGCCGCGTTCTCCACGCCGCCGAGGCCCTTGACGAAGTTGGGGACGTCGTAGACCATCAGCACGGGCTTCCCCTGGATGCGATAGTAGTTCGGTCGTTTGAAGTAGAGGTTTATCCAGCGCGACACGAGCGCGCGGAACTCGTCCATAGACACCGTACCGCGCCAGATGAAGTCCGTGTAGCTCTTTTCCGCAACGGTGTTGTCCCAGCCATTGTTTACGTCATGGTTCGCCCACATGATGAAGAACTTCATCTTCCCGTTGTTCGGCGCGCCCAGGAATCCCTTGTCGAGCGCGTCCTCGAGGAACGGATGCCCGCCGTACCAGTACCAGTCATAGATGAACACGTTGACCCCGTGCGCAACCGCCGCGTCGATCTTCTTGGCCGCGACCTTCGGATCGGCTTCGTTCTCGTACCCCCAGAGAGGTTTGAGCGGCTGGCGGTGCCCTTCCCATTTCGGGACGGCCTCCCACACGTTCTGCCATTCGCCCTTGCCCGCCTTGAAGATCCCCAGCTCCGCCCACCTCGGCTCGGGGTGGTAGGCCGGCCAGACGAACGCGGCCACGTCGTAGGAACCCGAACCGCCGCTTGCCTGCGCGGCGCCGAACATCGCCGTCGCGCCAAGCGCCACGGCCATCGCTGACAGTATCTTTCGTGTTTTCATTTCGCCGGAAGTATACCACGCCCCCCTCCGGAATGTCCACGGCAAAATGGTGGCACACAGGTTCTTCACTTGCCGAACTTGTAGGTGACGGAGTTCCGCGCCAGGGCGCCCGGCGAGAAGCCGTTCCACACCGCCACCTTGAAATCGCCCGGTTCGACAACGAACCGTCCTTCGCGGTTCCAGAAGCCAAGCTCCTTCTCCCCGAGCTCGAACGAAACCGTCGCGCTCTCCCCCGGATCGAGCGTCACGCGTTTGAAGCCGCGCAGCTCCCAGAGCGGACGCGCCACCGAGAAGATCATGTCGCGGATATACATCTGCACCACCTCGTCGCCCCTGCGCGAACCCGTATTCGTCACCTTCACCGTGACTTTCGCACCGTCGAGCACGGGCTTCGAGATGGAGAAGGACGTATACGAAAGACCGAAGCCGAAGGGATACGCCGCGCCGCCTTCGCAGTCCACGTAGTTGCCCCTGTCGCGCAGCGCGTGGTAGAAGCACGGTATCGCGCCCTCGGTGCGCGGGAAGGAGATCGGAAGTTTGCCGCCGGGATTGTTGAGGCCGAGGATGGTCTCGGCGATCGCGGTGCCGCCCTCCGTGCCAGGGTACCAGGCGAGAAGGATCGCGTCAGACGCCGCGGCGACATCCTCAAGGACGAGCGGACGTCCGGTGATGAGGACCACAACCACGGGCTTGCCGAGCGCCTTCACCTCGCGGAGCAGCTCGAGCTGGAGGCCGTTGAGGCGCAGGTGCGCGCGGTCGAAGCCCTCGCCGCAGTCCTTGTCCAATTCCGTATCCTTGTGGATGCGCGTGCAGATCGCGGTGCCGGCCTCGTTCTGCGAGAGGGCGTGGTCGGGCACGGAGCTGCTGCCGAGGCAGATGACCACGGCGTCGGCGCGGCGCGCGGCGTCGAGCGCGGCGGGGAAGCCGGACCTGTTGAGCGAGCGGATCTTGCAGCCGAGGGCGTACTCCACCTCGAAGCCGCGTTCGCGGGCGAGCTTCTCGAAGGCGAGGCGCGGCGTGATGGTCTGGCCGGGACGCTGCGGCGCCGTGTAGTCGCCGATCTGGTTCTCGGGCTTGTCGGCGTTCGGCCCGATCACCGCGATGCGCTTCACGCGGCCGAGGTCGAGGGGCAGCACGCCGCCCTTGTTCTCGAGGAGCGTCATGGACTTGCGCGCCATCTCCAGGGCCACCGCGCGGTGCGCCGCGCAGCCGATCACGTCTTCGGGACGGCCGAACTTCCGCGCGCGCGCCTCGGGGTCGATGAACGGGTGCTCGAACAGTCCCTCGTCGAAGCGCCGGCGCAGGACGCGCCGAACCGAGACGTTGATGTCCTCTTCCGTGATGAGCCCCCTCGCGATGGCCTGCGAGAGTCCGTCAAGGTACGTCTCCGCCTCCCAGCAACAGAGGTCGTTTCCGGACTTGATGGCCAGCGCGGCGGCCTCGCCCAGGTCCCGCGCGAACCCCTGCCAGCACAGCGCGCCGATTGCCCCGGCGTCCGCGATGAACGTCCCCTTGTAGCCGAGCTTCCCGCGGACGAATCCGTTCACGAGGTCGCCGCGCAGGAGCGCCGGGATGCCGTCCACCAGGTTGTAGCTCGTCATGAACTGGTTGCATCCGCCCTTGATCGCGTACTCGAACGGACGCATGTGCACGTTCAGGAGCTCGTTCATGCCCACGTGGACGGGTGTGGACATGTGTCCGCCCTCGCCCATGCCGTGGCAGATGAAGCTCTCGAGCGACGACGCGCCTCCCAGGTCGCGCGACCCCGCGCACCGCGCATAGACGAACTCGGCCGCGAGGAACGGGTCTTCGCCGTACGTCTGCTCCACGCGGCTCCAGCGCGGGTCGAGGGCGAGCGTCCCCTGCGGGAACCCCACCCCGAAGCTCTGCGTGAACGTGCGCCGCTCGCGCACGTTCATGCGCGCCGCCTCGCGTGCGAGGTCCACGTCCCACGTCGAGGCGATGCCCACGCCGCTGGGGATGGTCGTCTCGCCGAGCATCTGGGAGCCGCCGAGGACGAGGGGGATGCCCAGGCGCGTCTTCTCCACGGCGAAGCGCTGCAGGACGTTGTACGCCTTGATGAGCATGTCGGGGTGGAGCCCCGTCTTCCAGTTCCGTCCAGAGTACCAGTCGGCGCGGAAGAAGCTCCCCAGCCCGCACCCCGGGAACTTCGCGTACAGCTCCTCGAGTTTTTTGGTGACATACACCTCGCCGTCGCGGATTTCGTACATCTTGAAGCCCGCCGTGGTGCAAAGCACCGCCACCTTCTCGCGCATCTCCATCTTCGAGATGAGGTCGTTCATCCGCTCCTCGGTCGAGAGACGCGGATTCATGTACGGGGCGTCGGCGAACCGGGCGTCGCGCGCGAAGAGCGTGCAGACGCCCAGCGCCAGCACAATGGTGATTGCCGCAAACGAAGACTTTTTCATGGCAAATTCTCGAAACGAGCGCGGTCAGCGGACGATGAGCATTGTGCCGTTCTTGCGGTTGCCCGTCAGCTGGAAGCGGTAGTAGTCGAACATGAAGTAGCCGCCCGTCGGCCGCGCGTGGCCGTGAAGCAGAATCTCGTTCCAGCCTGCCCGCAGCTCGCCCGGCTCGAAGGGAATGCGGTAGAGCTTGTGGGAGGGTGTGATGGAGACGCGGTTCGAGACGACACCGGTGTCATCGCGAATGGCATTGCGCAACTGTCCGTTGACGAACACCTCCATGAAGTAGTTGGTCGGCGACGAACCGTTGAAATAATAGGCCGAACGGAGGTCAAATTCCATCGGGTAGTTCGCCGCCACGTTTTCCGGAAGCCAGACACGGAACGTCCGGTTCGACGTCCACCCATTGGGATTCGCCGCCTGTGCCCAGTGCTTGCGCGAAATGTCGAAGGTCGAGGTAACGGGGGCTCTCGGCACGTAACCCTCACTCGACATGTCGCTCCAGTCCTGCCCCTCTATGCCGATCTGCCACGAGCCGCCAATGGACAATGAATCCACGACGACATTCCCGCTGCCGCCCGTGCGCGTGAGCGTGAGCGTGTTGTTCGGCCCCTTCTTGAACGCCGTACCCGGCACGTACCAGGTGGCCGTCCGCCCTGGCTGAATGGTCTGCGAACCCACGCTCGTCCCGTTCACCGAGGCGGAGATCGTGCCGACGGCGGAGCCGGCCGTGGCCGTGAGCGTCAGGAGCTGCGCGAGGCCCACCTCGTTCGTCGCGCCGAAGAACGTCACGGTCCACGTGCCGCCCGGCGGGATGTTGGGCGACTTCTCGCCCAGCGGACCGTAGGCGTTGATCGTCTGCGCAGCGGGCGCGACATTGGAACCGAACTCGTTCGAGGCGCCGTTCTCAAGGCCGACCTTGAACACCTTCTCGTGGGGCCAGCCCCACGCCTTGTGCACCTCGTCGTCCGACAACGCCCGCTTCCAGATCGCGATCTGCTGCACGCTTCCCAGGAATGACGTCCTCGTGGCAGCTCCCCAAGGCTGCTCGACGTAACCGGTGTTTGCGTTCTCGCAGAAGAAACGCCAGCTGCTCGCAGTCGTCGAAGGACGGGACAACTTGTCGCCGTCAGGCAGATTAGTGCCGGTAATAGTCTGGAATTCGATGACGTTTCGCGAGTACATGGTCGTGGGACGGGCGATTCCGACGCGAACGACGCCGCCCGACACCACCAAGCTCACGTCGAACCAGCCGTTCGTCGGGATCCGCAGGTTCCTGAACCGGAATTCGTTCAGCTGCGAGGTGTGTGCCGACGTGTTGGTGCCAGGGCAGTAGATGGCCGGATGGATGTTGTCGGTGATGCCAGACTCATGCATGAAACCAAAGAGGATTCCTCCGGTTTTGCCGCCGTATCCGAGACGCGCCAGCCATGCGTTGCTGTTCGTGGTGACGCCCAGATTGTAGCGCAGGCGCGCCACCATCGTATAGACGTTCGTGATCTGCCCATTGAGGAAACTCGCGTCCGCCGCCGGCATGAACAGCATGTTCGTGGTCACGCCGCCCACGACGGCCGTGTTCGTCTTGCATGAGAGATGCAGCACCGGCACGGACTTGCGGTCGTCGCGGTTGCAGGGGAACTGCACGTCCTCGTAGC
Source organism: Kiritimatiellia bacterium (assembly GCA_017427485.1). Classification (GTDB taxonomy): domain Bacteria; phylum Verrucomicrobiota; class Kiritimatiellia; order RFP12; family UBA1067; genus RUG572. The sequence continues at coordinate 50,356 of JAFRSR010000061.1, read as the reverse complement.
GCAGAACGCGGCAGTCCTCATAGCCCCAGATCGATGCCGTATGGTTCTTGTGCGAGGGATCGTTGGCGTGGATCGAGTCGAAGAGGTCGCCCTTGACGGCGGTGCGTCCGTTCGCCGTCACGTTCGTGCCGCCCCGGAACCAGAAGATGGCGTCGTCGTAGACGTCGCCATACGCGGTCACCGCCAGGCAAAGCGCCGCTGCGCCCATCGTCCAAAGCCATGTAAACTGTCTCATTCTGTTTATCCTTTCTGTTTAAGCCGAGAGCACTATCTCAAGAAGAGGACCGTGCCGCGCGCGTAGCCGAACGTGATCGACTTTCCGCCGTCGGCGAGGTTGAACACCCAGGCCTGCGGATCCGCCGCCGTGCCATCCGCGTTCACGAACGCCACGGACGGCAGGGCCGCGAGCGGCTGGTCGAACGTGGCGACCTTCTTCATGCCACGCCACGTCTCGACGTCGAGCGCATCCGCCTCCGTGACGCGCAACGCGCCGCCCGTGTAGCGCACCGCCGTGAGAAGCGGCGTGGTGCCGTTCGACGCCATCAACGCCGCCGCGGGGAACTCCACCGCGCCGCCCGGCAGGCCGTCCGCGTGCGTGAACGCGAGCGTGCCGCCCTCCAGGCGCGTCGCGCCGCCGTAGGTGTTGGCGCGCGTGAGCGTGAGCGTGCCCGCGCCGCGCTTCGTGAGGCCGCCGTGCGCGAAGGAGGGGTCGTCGAAGTCCACCATCGTGGGCGTGCAGGTCCACCATGTCCCGTTCACTTCGCCCTTCTCGAACAGGACGGCGGGCGCCGACGTGAAGCCGAACCCGCGCGCGTTCACGATCACGTTCGTCACGCGGCGCGTCACGTCGTCGAAGTCGAGCAGCAGGTCCGTCGTGCGGCCGTGCTTGGAAAGGCCGTCCACTCCCGGACGCGTCGGCCCGATGAAGATGTTCGTCGCCGTCGTGGCCAGCACCTCGGCGGGCAGCTGGACGGACTGGATGCCGAGGCCGTACGGTTTCTCGATCGCCATGCGCCAGGTGACGTCCTTACCGTCCGTGTCGATCGTCGCGCCCTTCTCGTAGACGGTCACGCGCGTGAGCTCGCGGATCGAGTCGGTGGCAGAGGAGCCGAAGAACTCGCCCGCCTGCGCCGTCTTGAGGATGCCGCCGTTGAAGTTGAGGTAGTACTGCGAGCCGGCCGCGATGAGGTTCGTGATCGACGCCCACGCCGGGGACTGCCCGCCTCCCGTGATCTGCCCGCGGCGGATCCGCGGCACGTACAGCGTGCCGCCGTCGTTCACGTTGATGTTGGCCGAGTTCGCCGCGGTGGCGTTCGTGTTCGCGTTGCAGAGGATGCCAGGGAACGTCGAACCGATGGACGGCGACATGTCCATCAGCGTCCCCTCGCCCGCGACGGTGAGCGACCCGACGGTGTTCGCGCAAATGGGCGTATAGTTGGCGAAGCCAAGCGCGGCGTAGTTCTTCCACGTGGACGTTCCGCCCAGCTGGGCGTAGGCGTTGTGGCTCCATCCGCTGAAGCCGAAGCGGACGGGTTCGCCGTAGCCGTTGTGCTCGAAGCGGCCGCCGCGCTGCACCACGAACGCGCGCGTGTTGCCGCCGCCGCCGATGTTGAACCACAAGTCCTGACGGGCGATTCCGCCCCGCATCCCCAGGTAGCCGTACGCGCGCGTGCCGCTCGTGCTCTGGTTGCCGGTGATGAAGCCGTTGTTGTTCGAGTAGCCGTCGCAGAAGTCGAGCTCGCCGTTCCCCGAGAGGTAGACCGCGCCGCGCCCGTAGAAGCCGATCATGACCTGGTTCGACACCACGGCGTTGTCGCCGATGCGCAGGATGCCGTAACTCGACACGTCGGTGGCGCTCGACGGTCCCACGTACAGCCGCCGATCCGCGGTATTCACGCGCATGCCGGCGCAGGTGGGGAGCCGCGCGTTGCCGGTCACGTTCACCACTGCCGGCTCGGACAGGGAACTCCGCCCGATGAAAAACGCGTTCGTCACGTAGAACGTCGTGTTGTTGCGAAAGTTCAACGCGCCGGCGCTCGTCTGCAGGATGCCGTTCACGTAGTTCGTGCCGCTGTCGAGAAAATCGTAATGGGCAAAGTTCTCATGCTTCATGCGGGCCGGTCCCGTCACCCCGCCGTAGAGATAGCCGTGCGAGTTGTCGCTGTACTTTTCAAGCGTGAACGTCGGTCCCTCGAGCGTGATGCGGCCCTTGTAGTGCCCGCCGCCGTTCACGTTAAACGCGCTGTTGTGGAGAAAATGCGTGCGGAACGTCGGCGCGGCCGATTCGCCCTGGGAAAAGATGCGCAGCTGGCAGTTGGTGTTGATCGTCACCAGCATGTTCGAGACGCTGCCGTTCGATCCGGCCGCGTCGGTTACCTTGCTGCCGGCTTCTATCAACAAGCGGCAGTTCCCCGTCACGAACACCTCGCCCGGATCTTTGATTGCCAGATTTCCGCCCCGCGCGAATTGGAAAATGCGCGAGTAAGCGTCCATGTGCTTGGTGGCGCTGCCGGGCCACGTGGTGCGCGATGCGGTCAGCGTCAGCTTGTGGTTGTTCATGTACAGCGTCGTGCTCGCGAACCCCCACCGCGAGCCGCAGTTGATCGTGGTGTCGCCGTCCAGCCAGATCTCCTTCATGAGGCCGTTGACGACGTGGTCGCAGTGCGTGACGGGACGCTGGATCGCCCCCGTGCCGTCGGGGCCGGCGCCGGAGACGTGCCACTTCGTGTTCCAGAACGGGGACTGCGTGGTGGTGAGATTTCCCGGGAGGAGGTCGAGGAACACGATCGCGCCGCCCACGCCGGTCGCGGGGTCGCTCTCGACCGTGATGGCCGCGGGCTTGCCGAAGGAGCGCTGGAGGCCGGAGAGGAAGCCTTCGCGGATCAGGATGCCGCCCGTGTAGACGTTGTTCGTCTGCGGCACGAAGCACGCCTCGCCGCCGCCGATCTTGACGATGTTCGTCACGGTCGTCTCGATGGGCACGGTGTTCGTGTACACGACGTCGGCGGGGACGTCGAACGTCAGCGTCGTGCCGTCCGCGCTCAACGTCCGCTCCGCGCCGACTGCCGTTACGGCCGTCAGGCAAAGCGCCACCGCGCACCAGGCTGACAGTGTCTTTCTTGTTTTCATTGTGCCGGGAGTATAACACACCACCCTGCGGAATGTCCACGGCAAAATGACTTGGGGGTATATCACACTCCCGTATCCCCTGTAGATCACAGGCTGACGAGGAGGATGGAATACGGCGGAAGCGCGGCGGGGAGCGGGATGTTCTCCCACGTGCGCGTGTCGTCCACGATGCGGCAGGCGGACGGCACGCCGCCGCCGAGGTCGAGGGCGAGCGGAATCTCCCTGTCGCTGTCGTTCGCGACCATCACGACGCGGCCGGCGGTCCCCTTCGCGGCGGCCGCCCATACATGCGGATCGCCTGAAGTCGCCTTGACGGCCGTCCCCGCCTTGCGCAGCTCGTTGAACGCCATGAACGCCCAGTACGCCTTGTGCGGCTTGTAGGTGAGCACGTTGAAGAGCGGCGAGTAGTTGCCGATGCCGCACCGCGCATCGTAGATGCACGCGGAATCGACGGGGCCGTTCTGGAAGCCGATCATCTCGGCCGCGATCTCGGCCGCCTGCTGCGCCGAGCCGAGCTTCTCGTGTCGCGGATTCGGCAGCCATTCGTTGAGCGAAAGCTCGATCCCCGCGAAGCCGTACTTGTCTGCATATTCGCGGGCGACGCGCGCGTGCTTCATCGTGGCCTCCACGCCCGCGTAGCTGTGGTACGAGAAGAAGTCGAGCGGCGCATGCGCGCGTTTCACGGCGGAGAAGAACGCCTCGATGCACTTCATGTGGTGGATGGCCTGGTCGCGCGTGTCGCCCGTGGCCGCGTGGTAGAACCCGCAGCTCCCGAAGCCGCCGATCTTCTCCTGCGGGAAGCGCGCCTTCAGGTGCGAGGCCGCCGTGATGTAGAGGCGGATGAACTCCTCGAACGGCCCCTGCCACATCTGGTTGAGCTTCTCCTGGGGATGGAAGTCGGCCTCGTTCCAGATTTCCCAGTGCGAGACCTTCACGCGCGGCCCGTTGGCCCAGCCCTCCACGTAATGCGCCATCACGTGCTCGCAGATGCGCGCCCACTTCGCGTAGTCCTTCGGTGGAAAGATGCGGTAGGCCCGACGGGCGGCGCCGTTCTCGATCGTCACGCCGAGGCGGAAGTACGGCCGCACGCCGGCCTTGTCGAGCTTGGCCATGAGGTCGTCCGTGAACGCGAAGTCGTAGTTCTTCGGGTCGTTTTCGTCCGCGTCGAAGTCGCGGAAGATGTTCGGGATGTCCACGTAGACGTTCTTGCCGAAGGCCCCGCCCGTGTCGTGCAGACGCGAAAACGGGATGCCCGCCTCGGTGAGATAGTGGAACAGGCGGTCGTTCCCGAATCCCAGCATCGGCGGCTGCCCCACGCCGTTCACCGGCTTGACGGGGCCGGTCTCGGTCGCGAAGTCCACCTTCACCTCGGCGGCGAACGCCCACGCGGCGCATACCGCCGCACAGATACCTATCATGATTCTTTTCATTGTTTGCGCTCTCCTTGTACAGACAAGTTCGACGGCGAGACGACGCCGTTGGAAACGAGGTAATCGGGAATGTAGCAATGACGAATCGTGCCGTCGCTCATGTCGAGGCGATCCATCGTCAGGAGCAGTTTCGCGTCGGTCGTCTTGATCTGCTCCAACGCGCCGTACTCCCGTTCGCGTGTGTCTTCCGATCCGAGCGTGAACGCGACCTGTACATAGAGACGTTCGTTGCCCCGGTCGCAGACGAAATCGACCTCTTTCTCGCGCGTACGGCCGATCGTGACATCATAGCCTCGTCGCAGGAACTCGAAATAGACGACATTCTCCAGAAGCTGGTCGACGTCACGACGGAAATTCCCCCTGACGACCGTGTTCCGCAGGCCCGTATCCGTCACATAGTATTTCTCGTCCACCGCCAGAATGCGCTTGCCGACCAGATCCTGACGTGGAACGCGCGCGATCAAGAACGCCTCCTCGCAGGCCGTGAGGTAGTTGAGGACCGTCTCAACAGACGTCTCGCGCCGTTCGCCCTTGAGGAAGTTTACGATCCGCCGTGCCGAGAACGTATGCCCGCATTCCGTCATGACGAAACGAACGACGCGATCCAGCAAGTCAACGTCGCGGATCTGCTTGCGCCGCACCACGTCCTTGAGGAGAATCGCCCCGTAAAGATCGTGGAGATAGGCGCGTGACGCCTCCTCGTCATAGCGGACTTTTGCAAGAAACGGGATCCCGCCCGTCACAAGATAGCGATTGAAGAGCTGGCTTCTGTCTTCTTCCGGGAATATCGGTTTCGCGGCTTCAATGAACTCCGCAAAGGAGAAAGGCGTCATCTTGATCTCGACATACCGCCCCGTAAGGTAGGTCGCAAGTTCCCCGGAAAGAAGCTTTGAGTTTGAGCCCGTGATGTAGATGTCGGCGTTCTTGCGCATTCGAAGGGAGTTGACTGCCGTTTCCCATTCCTCGACATCATGGATTTCATCAAGAAAGAGATAGACCATCTCGTTTCCGGCTTCTTGAAGCAATTTGTTTACATATTCGTAAAGAACGCCCTTCGCGAGGAATCTCTTGTTTTCATCATCATCAAGATTGACCGAGAAAATCCGAACCTCAGGATTGCGTTCGCGCAATTCTTCCTGAATCAGCTCCAAAAGGACCGATTTTCCGCTGCGCCGCATCCCGGTGATGACCTTAACGACATCTGTTCCAATAAATGGACGCACTTTTCTAAGATAAAGCTCTCGGTTGACCATCTGCCTACCTCCGTACCGCGCGCATTATAGCATAAGTTATAACTGACACGCAAGCCGAGAATGTGGATTATGTCAGTTATAACCGACATGATATCAACAATGCACATTGGTGTAAGTTATAACTGACACATTATGTCTTTCTTCTCGTGGCCGTGGATCATCCCATCGTCACAGCGGCGAAAACATTTGCGGCACGCCCCGCGCCGCTCCAAGGACTCGTCAGCGGAAGATGACCGTGCAGCCGTGGGTGAACACGTTATGCGCGTAGCGAGCGAGGCGGTTCCACTCGGATTCGGAAAGCTCGGTCGCACCGGCCGCCAAGACCTCGGTGTAGGTCGTCTTCTCCTCGATGAACGCACCGTAGATCGCGTTGAACAGCACCATCGCCACCAATTCGTAGCCGTATCTGCCACCTGCGTGGTAGAGATCGGCCGAGTAGAAGTCCGGCGAGAACTGCGCGTACCGGAACGCCGCGCCAACCGGAGCCGTCACGACGGCGCCGTTCCCCCATTCCGTCCGTATCAGGTCGGCAACACGGGCATAGTTCGGGACGATCTCGTTCTGCATGGCGTCTGGCGAAGCAAAGGTGTCCGGGTAGAACTCGTGGCCGGTCGCGCGTGCCCATGTCTGATACAGGACGCCACGCACGCCGCCGCCCTTCGCCGAGTTGCGCACGAGCGCGTAGAGATTCGTGGCGTTCGGGATGAAACCCTCCGCAGGGGGTATGGAGTAGGCGCTCGTCGCCTCCGTGCTGTAGCCTTGGATCACCACGTCGTCCCAGTTGCCGGACGACTGGTACATGATCTCGTCCGCCTCGATGTTCGCGGACGGATTGTTCATCACCTGCCCGATGTGGTACGCGAGGTTCTGCCCGTTCACCGAAGTGTTGACGATCACGGGCCGCGCGTAGCCGGCGAGCTCGGCGAGGTTCGCCACCCTCTTGGGGATGTCGCCGCCGTTGCTGAAGCTGTTGCCGAACCACAGGATGTGCCTTCCACCCGCGTCGGAGAGGTCGCCTTCGATGGAGAATGCGGTCAGGTACACAAACCGCGCGCCGATGGCGTTGTTCGGGCCGGACAGCATCTCAAGGCGTATCGTGCCGTTTTCGTCCGGCAACACGTCCGCCACCTTCGCCACCTGGGTGGAGTTGCCCATCGGTTCGAGGCTGGCCGTCACGCGGTTCTGTCCGATGGCCCGATACAGGCCCTCGCGCGGGCCGCTGCCGGTGCGCGCCGCCGCGAACCGGAAGGTGTATGGACGACCCGGCTTCAGGCCGATGACATCGTATGCGACTACGCCTCGATTGGTGACATTGTTTATTGCACCCGAACCGGAGATCTGAATGTACAGGCTTTTGTTGCCGCGGCGCGCCGCCTCGAACTCGGCCGCGTCGCCCGTGAAGGTGACGCCGGACGCGGTGGCGTCGTTGTTGACTGGTTTGGCGCTGTCCGTGCTGCGGAGACCGAACGGAAGGACAGTACGGAGCGCCACGGCGGAAGTTGAACCGTCACTCGCCACAAGTGGACCTTGCATCTGATTCCAGCCATATTTCGCGTCGCTGAAGAGGTTCCATGTCTTCCCGTCGTTCGCCGGCGTGTCATGGGCGTCGATGTACGCCGTCTTGCGCACATATGCGGAATCCTGCTCGAAGACCGCCGTCCATGTTGCAGACTGCGCGGCGGAGATGGAGAACGGATTGGTTGTCACGGTCGCATTCGTGAAGGAGGATGTCCAGCCGACGAAACGGTAGCCCGCGTCCGGCGTGGCGGTGACGACGAGCGTCTTGTCCGCCGGCAGGTAGCAAGTTGTGTTCGTCGCCACGCCGTCCACCGTGGCCGACACGCCGCCGCCGGACGTCGCATCGACCGTCATTACGCGCATGTCGGACGCGAACTTCGTCTCGCGCGAGATCTTAAATGCGGCGATATAGAACCAGCTGACGTTGCAGTCGTCGCCGGGATCGATGTCGATGACCGCCTCTCCACGCTCGCTTGGACTGATACCACTGACACGAGCCACGTTCGTCGCGTTGTTTCGCGCGTCCAGCGTGCTGGAGCCGCTGTTCGCGCCGGTGACGGTGTACTTCGTGGTGTAGATCTTCGTCGGGTCGTTGTCCGCCCGCGAGGCGACGAACGTGAAGGAATAAGTACAGTTCGGGTAGAGACCTGAGACGGTTGCCCGTCCGTGGCTCGACTTGTTGAAGTACACCTGCGCGTTGCTGCCCGCGCGGGCGTCCTTAAACTCGCCCGCATCGCCCGTCAGTTCAAGCGTAGCGTTGCCGTTCCCGCCACCCGACGCCGCCGCCACATCAATTCCAACGCGCGTCTGGTTTCCGTTGCGGTCCAAAAGGCCTCTATAGGAGCCTTTTGATTGCATCGGCACGGTGTTCCACGTCCAGGACGGCGAGACGGGCGCGGTCCTGGCGTCGATGTAGATATCCTCAGCGCCGAAGTCCTCCATTTCCTCCAGCTTCAAGCCGGTAAGGTACCCGAAACGCTTCCAGTACGTGTTGGATTCCGCCGCCTCGACGGAGAACTCGATTGACCCGTCCGGCAACGGCGCGATGCCGGGAAGGCGCGCCACGCGGTCCGTGCAGTTGTAGGCGTTCATGACGATCGCGCCGGAGTTGGCACCATTCACGGTGTAGCGGGCGGACAGCTCATTGGTGTTCCCGTTGATGCGCGGGCGGCGAACGTAAACGCATAGAGCTTCGTCGGGTCGAGTCCCTCGAACCGTGCGCGGATGCAAGACTCCGCGAGTCCAAGGGCGGCGACCTTCGGATCGGTGGAGCAGACGGACTGATTGTTGACGACGGCACGCATCGGTTCGAACTCCGCCGCATCACCCGTGAATGGCTGGGTCGAGTTGCCATAGTTGGCGGTGGCGGGGATCATGAGGAACAGATTGACGTCGGTGGCGTTCCCCTCGCTGTCGACCAGCCCCGTGAACATCTTGGGCTGACTTTTCGAGATGACGAACGGACACTTGTTCCAGCCGGTCGGCAACGTTCCCTGGCTGGTGGGTGAAATGTAGAACGCCCGACCAGCGAACGCGCCCAGCGTCACGGCGCACAGCGCGGCAGCAACCGCGAAACGGCATGCCCCATGGGGAAAAACGGATTGGTTTTCCTTCATCTCAGCCTTTCTTCCTGTTCAAGCGTTGTGGAATTGCCGTCATTTTAACACAACGCCCCGCCCTCCCGCAAGTGCAAATACAACAAGAACCCCGCCGAAACCGGCGGGGTTTTCGTATCGCGTTGTTGGCTTCGGGGATTAGGCCTCGAAGTGGTAGACGTCGCGCTTGTGGTACTTCGTGTGGAGGAGGTGGTGAGCCTTCTCGCCGCCCTGCGCGCCGGTCTTGCCGTCAAGGTAGTCCTTGTAGAGGGCCGTGACCTCGGGGTTGAGGTGCGACATGCGGAGCGTCGACTTCTCGTCGTCCGTGTAGATGCCGGCCGTGCGTTTCGCGCGGACCGCGTCCGTCGCGAGGCAGGGCTGGCCGCCGCCGCCGATGCAGCCGCCGCGGCACGCCATCACCTCGATGAAGTCGTAGCGCGGCTTGACGCCGTTCTTGCGGTCTTCGCGGATCTCGTTGATGATCTTCTCCACGTTGCCCATCTGGTGCGCGACGGCGATGTTCACCTTCGTGCCCTTGATGTCGATGGTGGCCGTCTTCACGCCCTCCATGCCGCGCACCTCCTTGAAGTCGATGCTCGGGGGCTGCGCCTCGCCGGTGATCAGGCAGTAGGCGGTGCGGAGGGCCGCCTCCATCACGCCGCCCGTCACGCCGAAGATCGTGCCCGCGCCCGTGTAGGCGCCGAGCAGGTCGTCGGCCTTCTCCTCGGGGAGGTCGTTGAAGTCGATGCCGGCCGCCTTGATCATGCGGGCGAGCTCGCGCGTGGTGAGCACCACGTCCGTGTCCTGCGTGCCGGTGGCGGACATGTTCTCGTCGCGGCTGATCTCGTACTTCTTCGCCGTGCAGGGCATGATCGAGGTCACGTGGATCTTCGTGTGGTCCACGCCGTTCTTCTCGGCCCAATAGCTCTTGCAGAGCGCGGAGAGCATCTGCTGCGGGGACTTGGCGGAGGAGAAGTTCTCCGTGAAGTCGGGGGCGTACTTCTCCATCCAGTCGGTCCACGCCGGGCAGCAGCTCGTGAGCAGCGGCAGCGTGCCGCCCTCGGTGAAGCGCTTGATGAACTCCGTGCCCTCCTCCATGATCGTGACGTCGGCGGAGAAGTTCGTGTCGAACACCTTGTCGAAGCCGATCATGCGCAGGGCCGCGTAGATCTTGCCCGTGGTGAGCGCGCCGGGCTCGAGGCCGAACGCCTCGCCGAGCGCCACGCGCACGGCCGGGGCGATCTGCACGAGGCAGGTCTTCTCCGGGTCGCGCAGGGCGGCCCACACCTTGGCCGTCTCGTCGTTCTCGTAGATCGCGCCGACGGGGCAGTGCGCGGAGCACTGGCCGCACTTGATGCAGGGCGACTCCGCGAGCGGCACGCCGGCGGCGGGCTGCATCACGGTCTTCTCGCCGCGGCCGATGAACTCGAGCGCCCACACGTTCTGCATCTCCTGGCAGACTTCCGCGCAGCGGCCGCACTTGATGCACTTGTCCGGGTAGAGGACGATCGACGGCGTCGACGTGTCGGGCTCGTGGTGGATCACCTCCTTCGGGAACGGGTTCTCGCGGATGCCGAAGTCGGCCGCGATGGCCTGCAGTTCGCAGGAACCGGAGCGCGGGCACTGGAGGCAGTCGTTCGGGTGGTTCGCGAGGATGAGCTCGAGCACGGTCTTGCGCACCTGGACGATGTCCGGGTCGTGCGTGACGATGTGCATGCCGGCCGTCGCCTCCGTGCAGCACGCGCGGAGGAGCTTCGGCGAGGGGACGAGCTTGCCGTTGTCGGCGGGGTTGCGGCTCGGGACGAGCTGGCGCACCACGCAGATGCCGCAGCTCGCGCCCGCCCGGAGGTCCGGATGGTAGCAGAGCGTGGGGATCTTGATGTGCGCGGCCTTCGCCGCGTTGAGGATCGAGGTGCCCTTCGGAACCTCAACGGTCTTGCCGTTGATTTCAAGGGAAATAAGTTCGGTGTTTTCCATGATAAGCTATTCCTTTCCTTCCACTAATCACCCGTGGCTGATCGCGCCGAACTTGCAGTTCTGCTCGCACTGGCCGCACTTGATGCACTTCGCCTGATCGATCACGTGCGGCTGCTTCACCGTGCCCGTGATCGCGTTCGCCGGGCACTTGCGCGCGCAGAGCGTGCAGCCCTTGCACTTGGCCGGGTCGATCTTGTACTGGATGAGCTTCGAGCACTTGCCGGCGCGGCACTTCTTGTCCTTGATGTGCTCCATGTACTCGTCCATGAAGTAGCGGAGCGTGGAGCGAACCGGATTGGAGGCCGTCTGGCCGAGGCCGCAGAGCGACGCCTTGTTCATCGCGTCGCAGATGGACTCCATGTCCTTGATGTCCTGCTCGGTGCCGCGTCCGTCGGTGATCTTGTTGAGGTAGTTGAGGAGCTTGCGCCCGCCGATGCGGCACGGCGCGCACTTGCCGCAGCTCTCGTCGACCGTGAAGTCGAGGTAGAACCGCGCCACGTCCACCACGCAGTCCGTCTCGTCCATGACGATCAGGCCGCCCGAACCCATGATCGAGCCGATCTTCGCGAGCGACTCGTAGTCGATCGGCGTGTCGAGGAACTGGGGCGGGATGATGCCGCCGGAAGGACCGCCCGTCTGGGCCGCCTTGAACTGGTGGCCGCCGCGGATGCCGCCGCCGATGTCGAAGATGATCTCGCGGAGGGTGGTGCCCATCGGCACCTCGATGAGGCCAGAGTTGTTCACCTTGCCCGTGAGCGCGAACACCTTCGTGCCCTTCGTCGTCGCGGTGCCGATCTTGTTGAACCAGTCGGCGCCCTTGTTGATGATGACGGGGATGTTCGCGAGCGTCTCGACGTTGTTGATGACGGTGGGACGCTCCCAGAGACCCTTCACGGCCGGAAACGGCGGACGCGGCCTCGGCATGCCGCGGTTGCCCTCGATCGACTGCAGGAGGGCGGTTTCCTCGCCACACACGAACGCGCCCGCGCCGAAGCGGAGCTCGATGTCGAACGAGAAGCCGCTGCCGAGGATGTCGTCGCCGAGGAGGCCCAGCTCATGCGCCTGCTTGATGGCGATCTGGAGTCGCTCGATGGCGAGCGGGTATTCCGCGCGGATGTAGATGAAGCCCTTCGAGGCGCCGATCGCGTAGCCCGCGATCGTCATGGCCTCGAGGATGGAGTGGGGATCGCCTTCCAGCGTGGAGCGGTCCATGTACGCGCCGGGGTCGCCCTCGTCCGCGTTGCACACCATGTACTTCTGGCCCTTCGGCTGCTGTTGGGCGAACTTCCACTTCATGCCGGTGGGGAAGCCCGCGCCGCCGCGACCGCGCAGGCCGGACTTCAGGATCTCCTCCACCACCTGCTCCGGCGTCATCTCGAAGAGCACCTTCTCGATGGCCTTGTAGCCGTCGCGCGCGATGTAGTCCTCGATCTTCTCCGGATCGATGATGCCGCAGTTGCGCAGCACGATGCGGTACTGCTTCTGGTAGAACGGGATGTTCGCCTCCGCGACGAGCTTCTTCGCCTGCGCGGGGTCGTAGCAGAGACGCTGCACGACGCGGCCCTTCACGAGGTGCTCCGCGACGATCTCCTTCACGTCCTCGGCCTTCACCTGCACGTAGAACGTGCCCTGCGGGAGGATCTTCACGATCGGGCCCTGCTCGCAGAACCCGAGGCAGCCCGTCACGACCACCTGCACCTTGTCCTTGAGGCCCGCCGCCTCAAGCTCCTTCTTGAACGCCTCCACGACGGCCGAGCCGCCGCTCGAGCAGCACGCCGTGCCGCCGCACACAAGAACGTATGATTCGTATGCCATGTTTGCTCCTTGTTAAGTTCGGTAGTTTGGTAGTTCGGTGGTTTGGTGGTTTGGTGGTTCGGTAGTTTTTGGTCTCACAGTCTGTCGTTACCTTGTTCTCTCCAACAATCTAACTACCCAACCACCTAACTACCTAACCACCTAACTACCCAACCGCCTAACTACTTAACCATTCTTAATGATGTCGATGCTGGGACGGTCGAGGATCTTGTCGTCGATCAGCTGGTGGCCGACGATGTGCTTCTCGACCACGTCCTTCGCCGTCGCCGCATCCACGTTGCCGTAGATCACCGTGGGCATGCCCGGCACGACGACCTCCACGGTCGGCTCCGAGTGGCACAGGCCCATGCAGCCCGTCTGGCGGATGAGGACATTCGTGAGTCCCTTCTCGTTGATCGAATTCACGAGCGCCGTGAACGTGTCCTTGGCGCCGGCGGCGATGCCGCACGTGCCCATGCCCACGATCACCTGCACGTCCTTGTTGGACGCGTCGCGCATTTCCATCGCCTGCTGCTTCTCTTCGCGCATCTTGCGCAGGTCTGCCAATGTAAGCTTAGCCATTTTCTTTTTCCTTTCAGCCTTCAGCACAGTACTTCGCGATGATGTTCTCGACGTCCTTCGTCGAGAGCTTGCCGTGGACCTCGCCGTTCACGACCGCCACCGGCGCGAGGCCGCAGCAGCCGAGGCAGCGTACCGCCTCCACGGAGAACATCCCGTCCGGGGTGGTCGCGTTGAGGCCCACGCCCAGCTGCTTCTCGAACTCCTTGAGCACGTCGTCGCCGCCGCGCAGGTAGCAGGCCGTGCCGAGGCACACCTGGATGTTGTACTTGCCGGCCTTCTGCAGACGGAAGAAGTTGTAGAACGTGATCACGCCGTAAATCTTGGCCAGCGGCACGTCCAGTATCTCACTCGTCTCGATGGCGATCTCGCGGGGAATGTAGCCGTAGGTCTGCTGCACGCGGTGCAGCACCATGATCAGGTTGCCCGGCTTGGCCTTCCATTCCTCGATGAACGCCCGCAGTTCAGGCGTCATCTTCTCTAGCTCTTTGCTCATGTTTCCTCTTCCTTATTCTGGATGAAATCTTCTCCTGTTCGGATAGGACAAGATTATCTCACATTACCCCCTTGTTAGGCAAGGGTAAGATTGTTTCCCCAAGGGGAGGTTCACAGCGGCTTCGCGGTGTGGTATACTAGCCGCATCGGCCCGGAGAAGGGCGGAAAACAACAGGAGAAGAGGTATGACGGTGAAAAGGTCGACATTCGCAATGGCGGTTTTCGTCGTCGCCGCCGCGTTCGCGGCGCCGACGGGCGAGGGCGGAGACAAGGCAAAGCGGTTCGTCCTCTGCGATCCGCTGCTGAAGGCGCCCGCGGCGTGCTATGCGCTGGAACCGGGATGGACGGGCATGGGCGGGATGAACTACCCCTTCACGAACGGCAATTTCTTCGTGAGAAGCACGATCCTCTTCAACCCCGAGAAGCGCATGATCGTGCAGGACACGTCCCCCGTTTCCAACGCCCCGTGGGCATTAAAGGAGATTCCGCAGATCTACCAGGACGCCGACGCGATGGCGCGACATGCCGCGGAGAAGATCAATTCGTCCGTCGTCGTTCCAGGTCTTGAGGGGTTCGTGGCGAAGGGCGGCAGGTTCTCGGACTACATCCCCGAAAAGACGCGCAACCTCATCCAGACCGTCTTTGCCACCGACCGCATGTCCCAGATCAAGCGTGCGTTCAAGGTGGAGTGCTTCTTCGACTGCACCTACCTGGGGGTACCCTGTGAGGCGAGATGCGAGTTCACGACCGCGCTTCGAGTCTTCAAGCTTTCTTCGTCAAAGGCGCACCTGATAGGAGCAACTCACGATTTCGACACAAAGCTTTTGGTCGCGCCGAAGGGCCAGCTGCCCCTCGCCGCGAGCACGGGCGGGCGGATGTTCGCCCGCGCGTTCGAGAACTTGATGTGGAAAGCGGCGAATGAACGCATCGTGACTGTGCTGGCGACGGGGAAAACCATGACACGGCAGGCATACCAGGAGATCTGGGAGGAGGAACTGTCCAAAACAGACGCCGCGACGTTGAAGAGAGACGACTATGTCCGCAAATACTGCATACCCCCTGACGATACCGTGGAGAACCCCTTCGCGCCGGGCGAGAAAGTCACTCGCCCCACGCGCTTCGACTATTCGTGGCTCGATTCTTCGCCGGATCTGATGATCCTCAGCAACCGCGACGCTGATCCGAAGGTCATGCGCGACCTCATCAAGCGCAGCGAGTGGCACCCCGCAATCGACAAGTAAAGCCGGCCTATTTCAAGCGGGCGCTGCGCACGCAGCGCTTGACCTTCCCTGCAACGCTCTTCAACTCGGACGAATCGTTCGTTCCACCGTTCCCGACGGCAATCGTTCCCATGACGATGACAAACCGACTGTTACCGACGTCTCTGAGGGCCTTGATAAACATAGCTCCCTCGTTGTTGGAAGCGGTGATGATCAAGCTCGCGTCGTCTTGTTCCTTGATCTTCGTTTCAAGCCCCTTCTGTTCAAATTCCTTTTTCGAGGCCTGGGCATACTGCTCCATGGTGGGCAACGAGCTGCCGTGCTGGGTGTCAAGGAGGATGAGTACGGCCGCCTCCAGGCCAGCGGAAGCCCCCAGTTTCGCATAGTACATCGCCGTGGCGTTTTCGCTCTTCTTTTCAAAAGGCTGTCCGTCAAAGCGCTCGATCCGGACCCAGTCCAAGTCCTGCATGGAGTCATTTGCCGGATTGCTCGTCGTCGGCTGGGGAGCCGGCGTGACCGCGCCAGTGACCGTCCCCATGCCCATGACCGAGCCCATGACCGCTCCCGTACCACCCGTGCCGCATCCTTCCTTTCGCGCGCTTCGCACGCAACGCTCGATCTTGCCTGCGATGCCCTTCAGCTCGGACTGCGCGTTCGCTCCGCCGCCCTGGTCGGCGATCGTCCCCGTGACGACGATGAACCGGTTGTTTCCGACATCCCTTATGACCTTGACAAAAAAAGCGAACTGATTGTTGGATGCGGAGAATACCATGGTGTCGTCACTCTGCTCCTTAATCGTGACGTCGCATTTAAACATCGACTTGTATCCCTCTTTCGTCTGCTGGGCGTATTCTTCCATGGATGGCAACGAGGTGCCGTACTGGGCGTCCAGAATGACGTTCACGTTCGCATTGACGCCCGGGGGCGTCGGCAAGATCGCCATGTGCGTCTTCGTGCCGTTTATGTCCTTCTTTTCGAACGACTGCCCGTCAAGACGCTCGATCAGCACCCCTTCCAGACGCTGCATCCCGGCATCGCCTTTTGCCGCCGCCGGCGCGGTCTTGGGCGTCATCCACGGAAGACCCTGCGCGCAGCAGCAAACCGACGCAGACATGAGACTGACGGCCAATATGTACTTTAACTTGCTCATTTCACTTTGTCCTTTTTGGGTTGTTTCGGAATAATCGGAAATCTGGCGCCTCAGTTTCACCTGTCTGGGACTCCGTTCACGTAGGTGGCGATGGGATGGAGATCGTCGTCCAGCACGACGAGGTCGGCCATGAAGCCCGGCTCGATTTTCCCGCGGTCGGGGATGCCGAGCGACGCGCATTGGTTCCAGCCCGCGGCCTTGACGGCCTCGGCGAGCGGCAGGCCCGTCACGCGCACGTAGCGTCGGAAGCAGGCGTCGAAGCGCGCGACCGAGCCAGCGACGTTGGAGACGACCGCCTTCGGATCGTACGGCACGTCCGCGAGGCGTGCACAGCCGTCCGCCACGCGCACGCGCAGCCCGCCGAGCGAGTAGATGCCGTCCGGACACCCCGCCGCGCTCATCGAATCGGTGATGAGCATCATGCGGTCCGGCCCCTTCGCCTTCGCGATGAGGCGAATCATCGGGTCGGAGAGGTGCACGCCGTCGCAGATCATCTCTACATACACGTCGTCCGCCAGCAGGCCGCCCGTGACCATCGACGGACGCAGGTGGTGGATCGGCATCATCGCGTTGCAGAAGTGGGTGAGGTGCGTCATGCCGGCGGCGCGCGCGCGCTCGAAGGTGTCGTAGTCGGCGGCGGAGTGTCCGCCCGAGGCGACAATGCCCAGCCGGACGAGTCCGCGCACGAACTCCTCCGCGCCCGGCAACTCGGGCGCGAACGAGACCTTCCGCACGGGTGATAGCGCGTGCAGGCGCTCGACGAATTCGATGTCGGGGTCCTTCAGAAAGGCCGGATTCTGCGCCCCCGCCATCTCTGGATTGAAGAACGGACCCTCCAGATGCACGCCCAGGCACGTCGCGCCCCCGCCTTTCGCCTTGTAGCGTTCCGCGCAGCGGCACATCTCGGCGAGGTCGCTCTCGGGACGCGTCAACCCCGTCGCGAGAAAGCCCGTCACGCCGTCCGCCAGGCGGTCGCGCCCCATCACGTCGAACGCCTCGTCCGTCAGGTCGCAGAAATCATGCCCGCTCCGCCCGTGGGTGTGGATGTCGATGAATCCCGGCGCAAGATACTGCCCGTGCAGGTCCACCGTCTCCTCGCCGGGCTCCGGCGCGAGGTCGCGTCCGATGGTGGCGATGCGCCCGTCGCACACGCGCACGGAGGCGTCCGGCAGGTCGACGCCCGGCGAGATCACATGGGCATGTTCAAGCAACATGGCGCGTCTCCTCCGCGTGTTCTCATTCAACGCGGTCTTTGGCGTAGAAGACCCCGCGCGCCAGGAAGATCGCGACGGCGCCGAGCGCGTAGGTGACGGCGAAGATCGCCATGCCGGCCTGGAGGGAGAAATGCTCGCCGACCTTGCCGAGCGCCCACGTCGCGGGGCAGCCGAGGAAGAACGCGCCGCTGAGGTAGAGCCCCATCGCCGCCGAACGGTAGCGCGGCGCGACGACGTCGAACAGCCCGGCGTAGAGGTTGCAGTCGAAGAATCCGCCGCCGAGCCCGAAGAAGAACATCATGATGCAGCTGAGCCACAGCGTGGGCACCAGCACCATGCCGGCCATCGTGGGCGCCGAGAGCGCAAGCCCGACCGCCATGATCGTGAGGCGGATGCCCGGCCGCGCGCGGGCGAGCTTGTCCGACGTCCGCGCCCCGATGGCGATGCCTATGAAGCTGCCGAGGTAGAACCAGAACACGGAGTGGAACGCCGCCGAGGCGGGCGACAGGTCCCAGTTGGCCTTCTGCATGAACGCAGGCATCCATGTGCGGAAGCAGTTTGAGCCGAAGACGAGCATGCCGAACGCGAACGTCAGCAACCACGCGCACGGCTTGGAGGCGAACGCCTTGAACGCGTCCGAGAACTTCGGCTTGACCTCCTCGTCGTGGACCTTCAGCGCCGGCGTGTTGCGGAGGAACACCGTCAGCACGGCCATCCACACGATCGCGACGCCGCCGAAGACCCAGAACGAGATTCGCCAGCCGCCCTGCGACGCGCCGCCCAGCCAGCCGGCGAGGACGGACGAGACGAGGATGCCCACGTAGAGCGCGGACTGGTAGATGGAGAGCGCCGTCGAGCGCGTTTCGGTGTGGAACTGCGCGATCAGCGAAGAGGCCGGCCCCGGGATCATGCACTGGCCGATGCCGTTCATGAAACCGTACAGGACGAAGAACATCAGCATCGAGTCGGCGAAGCCCGTGAAGAACACGCTCGTGGAGAAGAGGAGCGTGCCGATCACGATCACCCACTTGCGCCGGAAGAAGTCCGCCGCGATGCCCGCGAACGGCACCATGCAGCCGTAGGCGAAGAGGAAGAACGTGCGCGAGAGCCCGAGCTGCGCGTCCGTGGCGCCGTGGCCCGCGAGGTCGACCTTGATCTGCGGCAGGGACGCGTTGAACACCTGGCGCGAACCGTGCATCAGAAAATAGGTCACCGCCAGCATGACCAGCATCAGCCACTTGTAGACCCGGTCACTGGACTTTGTCTCATTGCAGTCGGTCATGTTCTTCCACTCCTTATTCGTCAAGTGTATGCAATGCGCAGGGGGGCGGACTTCTTGCCCCAGCAGGAAATGGCGCGCACCTCGAACGTGCCGCCCGGAGGGATGCGCGAGCAGGCGAGGCGGAATTGGGACGGCGCCGTCGCGCGCGGATCGGTGAGCGGGAAGCGGTAACCCTCCACCGCCATCGCGAACACCTTCTTCGTCCCGTCGGCGCCAATCGCCGTGACTTCGTAGACGCCTGCGCGCGCCGAACGCACCGCGATTGCCGCCGGAATCGTCAGTTCCCAGATCTCGGCCATGTTCTTCTTTTTTGTCTTCTTCTTCGTGGCGCGCAGCGGACCCGTCGTGCGACGGACCGCCAGTTTCGCGTCCGACGGAAACTCCGGCGCAATGGCCTTCGCCGCGCGCGGCGCGAATGCAAACGGCTTCTTCTCCGCCGCCGGCAGCGGCATCACGAGGTCGTCGCCGATCTGGGCGCCCGTCACGAACTCGCGCCGCGAGAAGACAACGCGGTCCTCGTAGACGCGCACGAGCTGTCCCTGGCGGCAGTTCATGAGCTCGGTGATGGCCATCGCCTTGACCCCGTTCTGCGCCGCGTAGTCCTTCCCCTTGGGCGTACGGGCGTTCTCCAAGCCACCCGGCAGCCAGATCGCACCGGGCGTGCCCTGCGAGACGTTGCGCAGCGACGCGCAGCCCACGGAGGTGAACGCCCCCTGCCAGATCGCGCGTTCGTCGGTAAGCGACGTGTGCGAATGACCGGAGAAGGCGATGGCGTTGGAATAGGCAGAGAGGATGCTCGGCGTCACGCCGTCGTCCTGTCCCCACACCTTCTCGCCGTGGACCGTGTCGCGCGGGTGCGGATGCTGGATGTGGAAGAACGGCTTCGCGGGGTCGAAAGGCGTTTTCCGCGCGGTGTAGAACTCCTTCATGCCCTTCGAGAATTTCTCTTTCTTGCCGTTGCAGCCACCGTTGCACCAGTGCGCGCCGATGAACGTATAGCCCTTCACGTCCTTCTCGAACATCGGCGTCCACTCCTCATGGAACAGCTCGTCCCACCACTTCTTCGGATGGACGACGAGCAGGTTGTCGTTCCGCACCTTCTCGTCGGGGAACACCTCCTTTGCGCGGCCGGGGCTGGACCAGTCGTGGTTGCCGAACACGAAGACGCGCTCGACGCGCCGGCCGTCCGGCGCCTTGTCGTTCGGGAACACCTTGAACCAGGTGTCGGCAAGTGCCTTCAGTTCGCCGGCGAGGCCGCTGTGCGCCATGTCGCCCGCGATTGTCACGGCATCGACGCCGTTGTCGCGGAACCACGTGAACGCAGCCTCGAGTGTCTGCGTGTTGTATGTGTCACGCAACTTCTCGCCACCGGGGGCGAGGCACACGTGTACATCCGAAAGCGCACCGAACGACAAAACGGGTTTCCCGCCCGTGAAGGCACCCGGAGGCGCGGAGAAGATGCGGCGCGGACCGAGCGCGAAGGCGCTTGCGAGTCCGCCGAGGAAGAAACGACGTGTCAGCATGCGAGAAGTCTCCTTTTTCTGGCCTTATTTACCGGCGAAGAAGCGGATGAGCCGCGCGACGTGCGCGGAGCAGGCGTCGACGACGGGGTCGTAGAACTTGTCCACGGGGACGAACTTGCCGTCAAGGCGGTTCAGCTCCGCGCGCGACGACTTGAGGTACGTGTCCATGAACTCCGTGGCGATGTTGATCTTGGCGATACCGGCCTCGATGGACTTCCGCACGTCTGCGAGCGGCGTGCCGCTGCCGCCGTGGAGGACGAGCGGCACGTCCGGCAGGGCGTCCGCGATCGCCTGGCAGCGCGCGATGTCAAGCTTCGGCTCGGCCTTGTAGTAGCCGTGCGCGGTGCCGATCGAGACGGCGAGGGCGTCCACGCCCGTCGCACGCGCGAAGTCGACGGCCTCGGAGACGTCGGTGAGCGCCGTCTCGTCGCCCTGGGCCACGTGCCCGATCTCGCCCTCGCACGTCGCGCCCACGGCGTGCGCGTACTGGGCCACGAAGGAGGTGTCCTGCACGTTCTTCTCGTAGGGGTCGCGGCTACCGTCGTACATCACCGACGTGTAGCCCCACGCGAGGGCGTCCTTCGCCTGCTTGATCGTGGCGCCGTGGTCGAGGTGCAGCGCCACGGGCACCTTCGCGCGCGTCGCGAGGCGCTGCAGCATGCCGCAGAGGTCGTACGCCTTCTCGCTGTCGAAGAGGCGCATGTAGAGCTGGATGATCACCGGCTGCCCTTCCGCCTCCGCCGCCTGCAGGACCGCCCGCGACAGCTCGTAGTTCGCGATATTGAACGCGCCGACGGCCCGCTTCTCCGCGCGCGCCGCCTGCAGCATCTCCTTCATGTTCACCAATGACATGTCAATTCTCTAAACATACTTGGATCCCGACCGCCATGGTCCCTGCCGGTCCGGCCGAACGACCTGGATTCACCGCAGGGAGCAGAAACACGGCTGACGGGTCCAACGCAAACATTATGTCAAATCCCCGCCGTCCGCGCAAACACAAAATCAAAAACAAATAACCCGCCGCGTAGCGCACGGGCGAGAAGCGAGGCTTCCGCTGTGCGAAGACCCTGGCCTCTGCCTACCGGAAGAGTTAGAGATGGGACGACGTTTAGTTCCCTGTTTTCCTTGTACCAGGATTCGTGTTCCCTAACTTTTTTTCACGTTCTTTATCTTTCAAATCTTCGTCCTTCGCCGGAGTTGATTCCCACGAGAACGTACCGCCCGGGTCATAGGGGAGTACCTTCACCGTATAAGAACGCTTCCCGTTTGTGATACTTTCCACAAACTTGAATTTCAAAGGCCAGCAAATACGGACGATACGAGGCGAAAATCTTTCCACCACGGTGTACTTCTTATAGTTGGACGGCAAGGACACCGAAATAGGCGCACTTGACGTGACGGCGTAGGCGATGCCGATGAGCAGAGGCACATGGTTTGTCTCGCCCGCATGAGCCACCACCGCCGGGTTCCCAAGACGTGAGTTGCGATCGCCTGTGAAATAGACAGGGGCGGGGCCTTTCTCCGCCACCACATCCACGAAATAATAGGCGTTGGTGTTCACGCCTTCACGCCAGGTCAGTTCCACACCATTTGCACCGTCAACGGCCGTCACGACATTGGAACACACCGTGTTGTACCACTCGGCGTTTGTGCCGTGGGCATCCGGACCGGGGGTGAGCGGGTCGGGGTCAACGGCGTTCACGAGCCCGTCCCCGTCATTGTCAAACGCAACGAATAGGGCGTCTTCTACCTGTTCCTTCTTCCTTCGCCTACGTTCTTCCATCTCTTTCATAGCTTTAAGATTTTGCGCATGCGCTACAGCGATGTCGGCAGCCATTTCTTTGGCCTGCTTCTCAACATGGGCTCGAACGTCCAGCCACTTCAACGGTGGGATAGGCCCGTTGTATGTAGTCCAAACACCCAGGTATTTCTGGGCGATCTTTTCAAGATCCTTCCTCCCCTCGTGATGGAACTGATCCGCATATGCTTTCAACGTCTTGATTGTCTTTCGGTTAAGTTTCCCCGGCTCAATAGGCGTTCTTGACAGGCCATTGTCGTAATTGCAAAGGAAGAGCGCCATTTCCGTATTGAGCGCGAGAAAACGTGAGAAATCAGACAAGGACTCGAATCGTCTTGGGGTGTTATTATTTATGAAATATTCGTCAAAGAGCATTTCCAAAAGCCAATCGCTATCAAAGTACGCTCTTTGATTCACACGTCCCCAGTAGTTTTGCACGCGCGCCATCGCCCGCGACATCGCCCCCATCTGATTGTTGGTGTACGCCCCCACTATCGCATCGTACATTCCCCTAAGTCTAAGACCTTCTGCATTATAGAACTCGTCCAGCCACTTTGGCGTGTACCCACACTTAATAACATGGCATACCGTCATGAACACACTGAATCGAACTTCTCCTGGCGTAAGTTTACCTTGTTGAATCAGCGGGCGTGTCGCATCCACATCATAATAGGCACATCTTCGGATGAATCCCTCATCCGATTCAATATGCTCGGCCCATTCGTCCAACAATCGTCGCGCCACTATTGCAAAATCATTTTTCCCATCATCGCGGAAGAAACTCTCATATTGTTTCAGTACCTCAAACGTCCGATATTCAATCCATCGCGGCCTACCATCGTACTCGTTCCTTCGACAGTGGTGTCCGCCAAGAAACAAAGCCATTCCCATATGAAGTCGAGCGAAATGCTCAAATTCCGCCGGAGACGAGAACTGATGAAGTTGCCCTCCGCCAAGAAACCGTTCATTAAAGAGTCCTACAAGACCGTTGGACAACTTAATGTACAACTCGTCTTGCATGTTGTCCACTCGATTCGACACGGACGACATAGCTCGTGCCATCGTGACTGCGTTGCTGTTGGAGTATGCGTTTTCAATGTCTCTAAATATCTCACCCAATGCTATTTTTTCACTCTCACCGACATCGATGCGCCTCCTTTCGTATGTCTGAACGGGTCGCTCCCAGACTCTAGCGCTTGCATTGTCTAGCCCCAGCCAACCAGCGCGGCTATGACTCTTTCCAAGGGGAGAAAGCCCCCCCGCATAAACCATGTACGCAATTAGTATCAGCAAGTTCATGATTCACCTCTTATTCTATTTCTTCAACTGTCCCAGAAAAGCTCCACCGGGAACGGGTCATGCGCCAACCAAACTTCTCAAGCGTCGTCGTTCCACTTGCATCAATGCTGAACGTCTGCGTGTAGGCATCCGTCCGTCCGCCAATCAACAATGGCCGCGAGTTGGCATCCCTATATCTCTCATAGTCACAGTTAACAATTCTTGTGATGTTTGTGTCTTCTTCGTTTTGGAGTCGCGTCCACCCGATCGGAATCTTCCAGACAAGCGTACCCGCCGACCAGTTATCAATGGCAAGATCGCTTCCTGCATCGTCATGGCGCCAATAATTGCCAGCTTTTATTTTGTACTGTCGTCCCGAGCATGCGTCGGCATCATGTGTCAGTCTTCCAGTATAGTTAGGCGATGCGAAGAATCCCGTCGGCGGGATTGCATCGTAACATGGTATCTCTCCCACCTTAACGCCCTCGAACGACACATGGAATGGGCCTATGTAGTTCGCCACTCTTAAACATCCGAATCCCACATGGCCAAATCCGACATCCCACGAACCAGATGCCGTCGGCGACACGACCTCACTTGGCTCGACGGTTGTCATGACGGGCTTGTACTCGGTTCCCGCCAATGTTACCGATATATCTGGTCGCGTACCCGTGGCTGGGCAGATGTAGGTTCGCATCTGGGATGCGTCGGCATCAGAGACGCCATGAAAATACGAATCACTTCCGAACGTGTCATACGGCGTGGCATCATCAGTTGTGTCCGCCTTCAGTGCACGTAGCTTGATGGCGGAAAGCGCCGGCGTCACGTTGAACTTCACTCTTTCGCCCACGCCGTAGGTGTGGCGACTCTGGCAGGGGTTGTCGCGCGCGGTGAACTCGGCCTCCAGCGCCACCTTCACCGAAGTGAGGCTGGCCTCATCGGATAAGGGGTTGTAGGGAGCGCTCAGAGTGAGTGTTCCGCTCACGACCACGTCGTTCTCTCCGCCGCTCCCGTTCGCGCCCTCATACACGCCAGAGGCGTGGTACGACCCGCCAGGGGCAAGTACATCATTGTAGGGCAACGTCACGTTTCCATCGACGACGACAAGTTTGTCCATGTTCACGCCCGACAGCGACAATGTGCCGCCCCCCGGCCCGCCGTAGGCGTCAATCGTCAGCCGCACGCGCGCCGAACGTTTCGGCCTTGTCATGCCGGGACGTTCCTGGAAGGCGTCCTCGAAGATCACGGCTTGTTCGCTGAAGGTGATTGCCAGCGACGGCTGATCTCCCGGCTCGTGCAAGTCTTCCTTGTAATCGTCTGGCGGCGGGTCATCAAAACCGCACCGGCACTCACCACCCTCAACTGAGAACGAGGACCGTTCCAGAAGGTAGCTTCCATGCGCCACGCAACCCGATTCGCATGTACCCGAAGAGCAAGTGAACCACACCGAATTGACGCCGTAGGACACGCAGTTGCAGCTGCCGCCGGATGAGCCGCCGCGCATGGGAACCCCGCCGCCCGAATCGCCCCACTCAAAAACGCCGCCCGGATCGTAGGGTTCCACGGTCACCGTGTAGACGCGATTGGACGTGCCGATGCTTTCAGTGAACACGAAGTTGAGCGGCCAGCGGATGTGCGCACGGCAGAGTTCGTTCGTCTCCAACTCGGGGTACATGTATTCCATGGGGTACGACACCGTAAATGGCGTGTCGGACGTAACCGAGTAGTCGACGCCGATGAGGAGCGGCACGTGGTTTGTCTCAAAGGCGCGCGCCACCACCACGGGGTTGCCGAGGCGCGAGTCGCGGTCGCCCGTGAAGTAGATCGGCGCAGGGCCGCGTTCCGTCACCACGTCCACGAAGTAGTAGGCGTTGGAGTTCACGCCCTCGCGCCACGAGAGTTCGGCGGACGCGCAGGAGCGCGTCCCTCCCCCGGGCGGGTCGTAACTTGTGGCGACCGCCTCCAGCACGTTGGAGCAAACGGTGTTGTACCACTCGGCGTTCGTGCCGTGGGCGTCGGGTCCCGGCGTGAGCGGATCGGGATCGACGGTATTCTCCAGCCCGTCGTCGTCCCAGTCGAACGGCCACACGCACGCATGGCGCACCGTACGGTCTTCGTAGCGGTAGGTGAAACCCCCGTTGGGGAAAAGTTCCGCCTGAAAGTTGACGGGGTTCGTCGCGTCGCGTCCAAGCGCGGCATTCCACCAGGTCGTCAGCAGCGTGTTGGACGGCGTCGGCGCATGCCAGAAGAAGCTTTCCTGTCGTCCTTCAGGAAGCAGGGGCCAGTTGACAAAAGGTACGAGCGAGAGGTCTTGGACAAACGGACGCGGGAAGTCGCGGGTGCGGATGTTCGTGCGAAGCTCGCCGCGCGAAAGGACCGTCATTCCCGAAGCATACGGGTACGACCAGCCGTCCGCCGGAATGCGAAAGGCGTCGTCATAGGCACCGCGAAGACGCCACCGCTCGTTCGTGACCGCGCCAGTAGGCGGCGGCGCGAACGCCTCCGCGCCCGATTCCTCCGCCACGCGCCAGCCGTTGGTGATGTTCTGCGGCGTGACGGTGAGGACAATCGGCGGATTGAATTGGAGAAGAGGGCCGCCGACGCCCTGCACGCCGTTTGTGTTCTTGCCGCACAGAGTCGTGCAGACGATTGCGAGCGCGGCGAGTCCCGCCCAGACGGGCTTGCCGAGGCCGCCCCTCGGGGAAGCGGCGCTCTCGCCGCTTCGGACGCGCGGGAGCGCGTCCCTCCCGCTTTCAGCGGACGGGAAGCGACAAGAGTGTCGCTTCCCCGAGAAGAGCTGGACGAACAGCACAATCAGCCATGCCACAAGACAGACGCCCAGCGCAGGCGCGAAGATGCGCAAAAGGAAGTGCGGAATTGCCTCGACAAACTGCGCCATGGCATCACCTCATCAAGATGGTGACGGCCTCGGTGTCGACATGCTCCACCGACGGTAACACGGGCCGTACCGGCGGCAGGGCAAACGCCGCCGATGTGGCAACACAAACAACTATGAGGAGCTGTCGTTTCATTTTGCTTCAGTATATCAAAAACTTTGGATTCATGTGTGACATCGTTGTTTTCACTTTCAGCGCCTAAGGAATCCGTACTCGTATATCTTCGGCTCAATGCGCTTTGCGAGGTTCTTCATTGCGGCGCGTAGATTTGCGAGAAGAGCGGTGTATGTCGCATCGGAGCTTTCGGAGTTCATCTTCACCTTGCCCTTCGCATCGGTCGTTGTCCCTTGGAAGTGAAGCCGAATGTCGTAGTACGAAGCGTTTGGATTGGCGCTCGGCTGGGCGTGGTAGTAGCGCCACAGTTCGCGTCCTGCGTCGAGGACGGTGCGGGCTTGTTGGGACATCTGGAACAACGGGGACTTCTGGGACTCGTCTCGTATCCCAGTCGTCTCGTCCGTCCCGGCTATCCCGGTAAAATCAAGTTCCCTCTGGTAGGGCGCGCTCGCCGAGCGCGCCGTTCCACGCCCCGCCAGCCAATCGCTCATGAAGTGGCTCTTGAAGGAATCCTTCGCCCCCACATCTTCCTCCGTAAACGGAATCCAGTGGTTGATGCCGTCTGCGGATCTGATGTAATTCGCATTTGAAAAGAGCGTGTATGCAAGGCAATCCGCCTGGAACACGAGGTCATTCCGCCAACCATCGTCTGGGAAAAGGAACTGGTCTCGGTCGTTCAGCCAATCCGCTTCAATACTGTGGCAGACGGCCACGTACACCGCAGCCTCTGCGAGATTCGCGTCGGTTATCCACGACCCGCGTGCGGATTTGATGAGCGCCTTGTCGGCCTTGAAATAAATGTCGAGAATGTGCTGCACATCATGTGAACGCGCCGACAGGAACCCCAATTTCAAACGTGAAGGTCGCTTGCGCGTTTCAATGAGCCAGTCGTTGATGGAACGCTCGTTGTCATAGGAAAGGATCGCCTTCGTACCTATGAACTCGCCCTTGCGATCGTACACGTCCGCCCTAGTGGAGGTGAAGATGGCATCTGCGGATGAAGCGACAAGCGTGTCGCTTCCCCGAGGATGTGCCCCTTCTCGGGGAAGCGGCGCTTTCGCCACTTCATCAGAAAGTCGCCACACGAAGAAGCCAATGGGAAAGGCTCCATTCACGTTGTCGAAGGTGTCTGCGGGAACGACGAAGCACTTCTCAAGCGATGCGTGAAACGCCCGACGGAACGCCTTGAAGTTGGGTGCCATCAGGTGTTTAAGCGTAGAAAAATGTCCAATGGCACAGCTCGGAATCTCGCCGTGGATGCGCATAAGAAACTGCGCAAAAAGCTCACGTCCGGCAATGCCAATCTTCTCAAGATAGCGATTGTAGGTGGCATGGGTTACCGAAACGTCCGTCTTGTTCATACCCGTACCAGAACGTTGCTTGGCGTCCCCCGCCTCCGCGTACGGCGGGTTGATGTAGATGACGAGGCGCTTGCGTTTCTCGGGATCGTCGATGATTTCTTTCAGCCCCGGCGGTAGCTTGTCGAAGGAGTCGTTCAAAAAGTCGAACTGGAACACGTGTGAGTCAAGGAGGTTCGCGCCGAGCTTGATGCGCTGGTGAATTACGTCGACGTCCTGCTGGTCGAGGGTGGACACCCACACGTTGTACTTGTTCGTGAGGCCCACCTCAAGGTTGCCCGTGCCGCAACAGCAGTCCCACACATAGTGGTCGTCCTGCCAGTTCTCGCCAAGGACGGCGGCGAGGTAGTCCTGCGAGAGTGAGACCCATTTCTGCGGCGTGAAGAAGGAGCCTTTCCGCTCGCGAACGTCCTGCGGCACGAGGAGGTCACGCCTGTTGACAATGTAGTTCCAGTATTCCTTTCGCGGCGGGCGCTTGTAGCGGTTCCAGAAGATGCAGTGCGCCTTCTGCCCGTCAGAGAACGAGATTTCTGAGAAGAGCTGGAAACCAAGCGCGTCCGAGCCCCGCGCCTGGCGGTAGTGGTCGTTCATCAGGAGGACGTTGAGGCGGTCGGTCACGGCGGCGTTGTCGGACGAGAAGATATCGGCGAGGAAGAAGTCCGCGTCGATGATGCCGTTCTTCTTGGCGGCGACCCAGTCCGGCATGAGGATCGTGGGCATCACCGTCTCGCGCCAGCGCTGGTAGATGTGGGTGAAGTTGTTCTTGGTGATTTGAACGGCCGCGCTGGAGTGTGGCCCTCCCGCGTGGAGGTTCGCCTTGATGAAGCTGCGGAGCTCCGACTCGTCCTTCGCGAAGTCGAATTCGAGTGTGGCGGATTCAAGGATGCGGATGACGCGCTGGTAGAGATCGCCGAACTCGCGCGTCTCGTGGTCGGACGGCGCGACGTTCCAGTTGAAGTCGTTCTGGTAGAACGTCTCCACCACCTCCGAATAGGGAATGAACGCGATCCGCGCGGCGTTGAAGGCGGCAAGGTACTTGGGGGGAAGGTGCCGGTCGAAAGTTCGTTCCTTGCCGATGGTGAGGATGAGCTGGACGAGCGCGAAGTCGAGCGGCGCGTCCGCGCCTCGCTTCGCCTCTGCCCACACGACGGACTCGGCGTCGCACAACGGGAGGTCGGTTGCGGCGACCGCCGCGCAGAAATCGACCTTCCCGAGAATGCGCGAACAGTCGAATGCGCCGAACCAGTCGGCGGCGACCCTGTTCTTCAGCTCCTCCTCCAGGATGGCGGGAGGATAGAAGACGTCTGCCGTGGGACACGGTGTTCTGCTTGTCGTCGTGCGCATCATTCGCTCTCCTTCGTTGCGGCGGTCGCGGGGCGACCGCCCTACCGGTTTGGCAGCGCGGCCGGAGTCCGCGCCCTACCACTGCGGCATCGTGTGCCGCCACGAAGGAGACGGTTGGGAGAATGTGCGAGACTACAAAAAATGCGTGCCTCGTCTATCTCCCTCAAGCGAGGCCTTGGCGTGCCCATGTACGAAAGAGAAGACAAGGACACGCAAGACGGTATAAAACCGCCTGCGCAACCCTGTCAAACTCCGTTCGTACATTCGTACTTTCGTACGATTGAAACCGCCAAGTTTCGCTCGAACGTCGTTTGCGTGTCAGCGCAAAATACCTGATTCGCCTGAGCGGGATTTCTCCCCCGCCCTGGTTAGCTCCCGCCGCGCACCCGCGCCCCGAAAGCACCCAAAGTATACCAAAAATCCCCCACCCTGCGGCAGAGGATTTTCGTTTGCGGTGTGCAGTCAACTACGGTCTATGGACGATTCTGAGGAGGCGTGACGATGCGGATGTCGTCAAGGCGCGCCTCGTACGTGCCGGGCGCGAAGCGGCGGTCGGCGCGCACCATGATGCTGATGATCGTCTTGCCCGTGTAATGGCGCAGGGGGATCGAAACGTCGGTCCATTCGCCAGGCGGCAGGCGCTTCCCGACCGGCAAACCGCGCAGGATGCGCGCCTGCGTCTTGTCCGAGAACGCCAGGTCCAGCGTGACCGTGCCGGCTGATTTCTCGTCCGCCGGCTTCATGCGGTACTTGAGGCGCGTCGTCGGCCACACGGGACTCTCGCCCTTCCAGATGTCGGCGTAGACGAACGCGTACTTCGGATCCTTCAGCTCCGCGCGGAACAGCAGCTCGCCGCCCTCCACCCGGCAGCACCAGTCGCCCTGCCCGCGCACTCCCCCCCAACGCGCAACCGTGTTCTCGATCGGACGATTCGCCTCGCAGTCGATCGTCACGTCCACCGGCGGCACCTTCGACAAGAGCGATTCCGGCATCGGGAACTCGCCCGTCCGCACGGCGCGCACCTTTGCCGCAGGTTCCTTCAGAATGCATTCCTCGAGGCTGGACGAAAAACGAAAATCCTCCAGCTCCAGACGCCCCGTCCGCGCGATGATCGGCCCCGAGAGCGAGTTCGCCATCTCGAATACGCCCAGCCCTTTCCCCTCCGCGATCACGCTCGGCTTCGGCACCCACAGCTGGCTCGCGCGGAACACGGCCGTGCCCTTGTCGCCCAGCGCGAAGTGGAAGCCCGCGCTTTCCTTGCCAGAGGCGGTCTCGTACGGCGTCACCTGCACGAGCGCCGCGTCCACGCGGCTGCCCTCGTCCTGCTCCAGCTCCACGCCGCGCGCGATCGTGTCGGCACCGTGCATCACCACCGTCGCGCGGTTCTTCCCGCGAAACGCCATGCCGTCCTTTGCGGCGAACACGAACGTGCCGCGGATACGCTCGTCCGCGCAGTCGGTAAACACGTGCGCCTCCAGGCGGCGACGCATGTTCCAGCTCTGCACGGGGATGTTTTGGCCGCCCGCCGGACATTCCGCCGGTGGCTTCCCGTTGACGTGCGGCAGGTTGAACGCCAGCCGCTGGGAGTAGTGCGGATTGAAGAGCGTCTCTTCCACCCAGCCCCGGCGCGACGAGTTGCCCACGACGAGCATCTTCTGCCACGCGACGCCGGAGAGATACGCGATGCGGTGTCCGCCCGAGGGATGCGTCGCGAAGTCCGCGCCGCGCCAGGCGTTCGCGATGCACACGTCCGCGAGCCACGTGTCCTCGCCGAGCGACCGCACCGTCCACGGGTACGGCTCCGGGTCGTAGATTGGATTCTCGGGATACCACACCAAGACGCCGCGCAGGCCCGATTTCGGCGCGAGCGAGATGAACGGCGCGCCGTTCTCGTCGCCCTTTCCGTAGCGGACGAGCAGCACGCTGCCGCCTGCGGCCGTGTGGTGCGGCGCGGCCGAGGAGCCGCGCAGCTCCACGCCCGTCGGCACGGTCACCGGCCCCTTGAACGAATACATCCCCGCCGGCACGTACACGGTACCGCCATCCTTCGCCGCGTCGAGCGCCCGTTGGAGCGCCGCCGCGTTGTCGTCCGCGTTCGTCGAAAGGCCGAAGTCCGTTGCGACCACGAGGCGGTCGGACGCAGGACGCGGCCAGGCCATCGGCTCGTGCCGCACCGGCTCGCCGTTGCCGTCCTTGACGATGATGTTGGACAGCGACTTGCCCTTGTTCACGGGCGGCTGGCCGCCGAAGTCGCACGCGAGGAACTGCACGACCGTCGCGAAGTTCGTCATCATGAGCGAGCTTTGCGCGCAACGGTCGAAGCGCGTGTCGTACACCGCGAGGCCCACGCCGTTCACGCGGTCCACCTCCAGGCCCGTGGCGCAGTCCGTGAAGACGCTTTCGTCCATCACGGCGTTGGAGGTCCCGCGCTTCCCCTGCGTGAACCGGCAGCCCGTGCGGTAGCCGTCCACCTTCAGCCGCCACACGTATTCCCAGTCGCTCCGTCCGTACCACGCGCCAAGGGTGTCGTGCGCTTTCAGCCAGTCGCGCAGACGCCGCTCGTCCGGCGCGCCGGGGAGGCCGCTCGCGGACCACACGCGCGGACTCACCTCCACGTCGATCACGCGGCCGATGTCCGTGGTGGAATCCACCGCGAACCCCGTCTTGAGCGCACAGATGCGCACGTCGCGGAACGTGTGCAGCTCGTTCGGCTCCGGACCGATTGCGACCGCCTGCCAGGCGTTCACGAACGTGCAGTCGCGGATCGTCTGGTGGTCGGGCGCGCGACGCGGCTTCATCTTCGCGCGCACGGTCCACGGGTAGGGCGTCGGCGTGTCAAGCGTTTGGTCGGGGTAGTGGAAGACGAGTCCCTGCAGCGCGCTGGACGTTCCCATGCGGAAGGCCGGCTCGCCGTTCTCGTCGCCGCGCCCCGCGACGATCGCGAGGACGGTGGACTTCCCGGGCGCGGACGCGGAATAGTCGCCCTTGAGGCACGTGTTGATCGGCAGCACGATCGGCGAGGCGAGGCGGTAGGTGCCGGCCTTGAGGAACAACGTGCCGCCGCCTGTCGCGCCGATCGCGTCGAGGCGCCGCTGGATTTCGGATGCGGCGTCCACGCCCGCGGCGGGCGGATCCATCACGTCGTCCGCCACAACTACCTCCCAGGTCGGGTTGGCGGTCTGAACAGACACGACGCCCTTTATGCCCGCGAATGCACCCGTGGCCACAAGGGAAAAGAGCGCGATGCCAGATCGGATACCGGTCAATGTTCTCTTCATGTACATGGTAGACCTCATTTTTAACCTAATCGTCTCAGTTGGTTTCTAGTTTTTTTGCCGCAAAGAACGCAAAGGTCGCAAAGTGTAGAGGCAGTTGCAAAACCATGCGTGTACGATGTGGCAAGGCCGCCTCGGCCTTGCTGCAAGGGCGAGGGCGCCCTTGCCACATCGGGTAGCGTGTCTAATCAATAATGACATCCCTTCTTTCTGTTCTTTGCGGCTAAAAAACTTATTCCCCGCCAAAGTACCCCATTTCTTAGGTGTTTTGGCTTCGGATAAGGCCAAAATGAGGCTATCCGGTTCCAAACATGGCGCAGTAACGGCAAAATGGCTCGCAATAGGCAGGCATCACTCCCCCATCTCGAACACGAGCGTGCCGCCTGCGAGGATATCCGCGTGGCGGATGACGGGGCGTGCGAGGGGCTTGCCGTTGAGCGTGACGGACTTCACGCGTTTGTTCGCGGTGGAGAGGTTGTTGGCGATGATGGTGAAGCTCGCCTCTCCCAGATTGAGGGTGATTCGGGGGAGTTGCGGGGCGCCGATCACATACTCGCCGCCGCAGGGGTTGAAGGGATAGAAGCCCATCGCGCTGAAGATGTACCACGCGCTCATCTGCCCGCAGTCGTCGTTGCCCGCGAGACCGTCGGGCGCATTGCGGTAGAACTTGTCGCACACTTCACGAATGCGATCTGCCGCCTTGTCGGGCTCGCCCACGAGCGGGTAGAAGTAGATCACGTGGTGGCTCGGCTCGTTGCCGTGCACGTACTGTCCGATGAGGCCGGTCACGTCGAGGACGAGTCCCGCGCCCTCCACCTTGTCAGGCGCGGTGAAGAGGGAGTCGAGCTTGGCGACGAACTTGTCTCGTCCGCCGTATGCGGCGACGAGTCCGTCGGGGTCCTGCATCACATGCCACGAATACTGGAAGGCGTTGCCCTCGGTGAAGTCGTTCGCGGTGCCGGCGCCGTGGCCGAGGCGGAACGGGTCGAACGGGTCGCGCCACTTGCCCTGCGTGTCGCGTCCGCGCACGAAGCCGGTGGAGGGGTCGAACACGTTCTTCCAGTTCTGCGCGCGCTTCGCGAAGAACGCTGCGTCGTCCGCCTTGCCGAGCTTCGCGGCCATCTGCGCGGCGCACCAGTCGTCGTAGGCGCATTCGAGCGTGCGCGAGACGCTTTCGCCCTTGATCTTGTCGAAGGGGTAGTAACCGTACTGGTCGAGGAGGTCCCAGTTCTCCTTGCGGCGGTTCGGGTGGCGGTTGCGGAGCGTGTCGCGGATGGCGGCATAGACGGCCTCCCAGTCGGCGGGGAAGCCCTTGAGGTAGGCGTCCACGAGCACGGGCACGGAGTGCGTGCCGATCATGCATTGGTTGTCCTTGTCCCAGAGCGTCCAGATCGACAGGAAGCCGTTCTTGCGGTAGTCGGTCATCATCGAGGTGACGAACTCGGGCACAAGTTCGGGACAGAGGATCGTGTAGAGCGGGTGGGCGGCGCGGAAGGTGTCCCAGAGCGAGAGCGTGCCGAAGTCGCGCGGGGCGCCGGCGTCGGAGATGTTGTTCGGCGAGATGCAGAGGTGGTAGAACGACGTGTAGAACGTCTTCTTCTGCTCGTCGGTGCCCGATGCCTGCGCACGGGCAAAGAGGTCGTTCCACTGCGCGCGGGCGCGGGCGCGGACGGCATCGAAGTCCCAGCCGGGAACCTCGGCGGCGAGGTTCGCCTGCGCGCCGGCGACGGACTGCGACGAGAGGGCGACCTTCATGAGAATCGTCTCCCCGGGCTGCACATCGAAGTCAAGCACCCAGCGCGTCCCCTTCTCGCGCTTGTCGCGCGAGGCGAGCTTCGTGCGCGCCTTCACGGCGTGGTCGAACGCGATCGCGTAGTACCAGTCGCGCCGCACCCAGTGGGAGTTCTCGTTGTGCCCCGTGACGGTGCGGTCGTCGGGGAAGTCGATTTCGCTCGCGAGGACGTGCGCGGTCAGGCCGTTCCTGCCGACGACGCCCCACTGGAGGTCGAGCAGCACGTGGGCGGGGCCACCCATCGCGAACGTGAAGCGGTAGAACGCGACGTGTGGCGCGGCGGTGACTTCCGTCGTGATGGCGGTCTCTGGATATGTCACGGTGTAGGACCCGGGCGACGCCTTCTCCGCAGACTTTGCGAACTGGTAGTGATCGGTACGCACGGCGGGACCGGTGAACGGCTGGACGAGCAGGTCGCCGAGGTCGCAGCACCCCGTGCCGCTGATGGCGGTCTGGTGGAAGCCGTAGAGCTTCGGATCCTCGAACTGGTATCCGCCCGTGTAGGCCCATTCGCCGGTGCCGGAGGCCGGACCGGGCTGGACGAGGCCGAACGGCGTGGTCGCGTTGGGGTAGCAGTGCGCGGTGCCCTTCGTGCCGATGAACGGGTCAACGTGGCGGGCGAGATCCTCGCCGGCGGAAAGCGCGCACGCGCCAAGGGCGCACGCGGCCAGTGCGACAACGTGTTTCGTCTTCATTGGTTTCCTCTGTCTGGGTTGAACGACGCAGACAGTTTACCAAAAAAATCAGGTGTAGCGAAGAACTTCGTCGACCGTCGTATAGCCGTCGAGGATGGATCGGACGCCGTCCTCGCGCATGGTGCGCATGCCGAGTTCGCGGGCCTTCTCGCGGATGATGAGGGTCGGCGAACGTGCGTTGATGAGCTCGCGGATCGGGTTCGTCACGCGCAGGTACTCGAAGATCGCCTTGCGGCCCTTGTAGCCGGTGCCGTTGCAGGTCTTGCAGCCCTTGCCAAAGTAGAACGGGCGTCCGCCGATCTCGTCCCGCGTCAGGTTGATGCGGTCGAGCGTCTCGTCGTCCGGCTCGTAGGCGGTCTTGCACTCGCGGCAGCAGGTGCGGAGGAGTCGCTGGCCGAGCACGGCCTCGAGGGTGGAGGCCACCATGTACGGGGCCACGTTCATGTCCACGAAACGCATCACGGCGCCGGCGGCGTCGTTCGTGTGGAGGGTGGAGAACACGAGGTGGCCCGTAAGGGCGGCCTGGATGGCCACTTCGGCGGTCTCGAGGTCGCGGATCTCGCCGATCAGCATGATGTCGGGGTCCTGACGCAGGAAGGCGCGGAGCACCTTCGGGAAGGTGTTGCCGACTTCGTGGTTGATCGGCACTTGCACGATGCCGTCCACGTCGTATTCGACAGGTTCCTCGGCGGTGAGAAGCTTGGACTCGATCGAGTTGATGCGGCGGAGGACGGAGTAGAGCGTCGTGGTCTTCCCGGAGCCGGTCGGGCCGGTCACCACGATGATGCCGTTCGGCTTCTCGATGTCGATCGTGAGCTGTTCGTAGACGTCTTCGGCGAGACCCACGTTCTCGAGGTCGAGGGACGTGGCGCTCTGATCGAGAATACGCATAACCACGGACTCGCCGTGCGTCGTGGGCAGGCACGACACGCGGAGGTCGACGGGGCGGCCCGCGACGGTGATCGCGATGCGGCCGTCCTGCGGGACGCGGCGCTCGGCGATGTTGAGGTTCGCCATGATCTTGACGCGCGAGATGATGGCGGGCGCCATGGAGACGTCCGGGGCCTTCACCTCGTAGAGCGCGCCGTCCACGCGGTAGCGGATCTTGAAGTCTTTCTCGAACGGCTCGATATGGATGTCGGCCGCGCGGTCCACGACGCCCTGGTAGAGAATCATGTTCACGAACTTGACGACGGCGTTGGAGTTCGCGGCGGCGTCGAGCGCGGCGACGTCGTTCGGGTCGCCCTTCAGGGACTCGTCGGCGTCCATGCCCTCGCCGAGGGACTTGAGCATGTCGGCGACAGATTCGGAAGAGTCGCCGTAGTGCTGCGCGATGCGGTCGTTGAGGTCCTTCTCGCGCGCCATGACGAAGCGCACCTCCTTGGAGAGGGCAAACGTCACCTCGTCTGAGACGCGGGGGTCGACGAGGTTGGATGTGGCGAGGGTGACGGACGTGTCATCCACGGCCACGCACAGCACGTTGTACATGCGGGCGATGGAGGCGGGGATGGCGTTCACTACGTCGTCGGTCAGTTCCGTGTTCGCGAGGTCGATGACCTCGCAGCCTTGGTAGGCGGCCATCATGCCGAGGAGGCTGTCCTCGTCGATGTAGCCGCCGTCCACGACGATCTCGCGCACGGTCTTGCCGGCCGCGTTGCGCTGTTCCTCGCGGATCGTCTCCACGCCGTCCTGGTCGAGGACGCCGTTCTTGACGAGGAGGTCGAGAAGCGGATCGAATGCCTCTGACATTTAGCGGCGCCCCATTTCTTCCTTGAGCTTGGCGACGATGGTGTCGGGATCCTGGCTCTTGGTGATGAGCTCGTCGTAGGAGATGAGCCCCTTCTTGTAGTGCTCCAGCAGGCAGGCGTCGAGCGTGACCATGCCGTACTTCGCGCCGGTCTGGATGTCGGAGCGGATCTGGAAGGTCTTGTTGTCGCGGATGCGGCTGCGGATGGAGGGCGTGGCGAGCATGATCTCGAACGCGGCGATGCGGCCGTGCACCTCGCCGTTCGCGTCGAGCTTCGGCAGGAGGATCTGCGAGATCACGGCCTGCAGGCCCACGGAGAGCTGCGTGCGCACCTGCTCCTGCTGGTCGGTGGGGAAGGCGTCCACGATACGGTCGATCGTCTCGGCCGCGCCGGTGGTGTGGAGCGTGCCGAACACGAGGTGGCCCGTTTCGGCGGCGGTGATGGCCGCGCCGATCGTCTCGAGGTCGCGCATTTCGCCCACGAGGATCACGTCGGGGTCCTGGCGGAGGGCGCGGCGGATGGCCTCGGCGAAGCTCGGCACGTCCGCGCCGACCTCGCGCTGCGTGACGAGCGACTTGCGGGATGTGTGGTAGAATTCGATCGGGTCCTCGATCGTGATGATGTGCACGCCGCGCTCGCGGTTGATGATGTCGATCATCGAGGCGAGGGTGGTGGACTTTCCGGAGCCGGTCGGGCCGGTCACGAGGATGAGGCCGCGCGGCTTGAAGAGGAGCTCCTTCACCGTCTGGGGAAGGCCGATCTGCTCAAGGGTGAGAAGCGTGGAGGGAATCATGCGGAGCACGCTGCCCCAGCGCTTGCGTTCCTTGAACACGGACACGCGGAAGCGCGTGCCGTCCTCGTGCGCGAGCGCGAAGTCGGCGCCGCCGTTCTTCTCGACCTCGGCAATCTGCTCGGGGGTCATCATCTCGTGGCAGAGGTTGAACGTGTCCTCCTCCGTGAACGACTCGTCGGCGATGGCGACGAGCTCGCCGTGGACGCGGAGCTCGGGCGGCATGAACGCGCGCACGTGCAGGTCGCTCGCGCCTTCGTCGATTGTCGCCTGCAACAGGTCTCTCATCGTGATTTCGGTAGCCATGTTCTCTCTCCTTTTGCTTATGCTTAGTCCGCGTCGCCCATGGTGGCCTGGAGAACCTCCTTCAGGGAGGTCATGCCGGAGGCGACCTTGAGCATGCCGTCTTCGCGCAGCGTGCGCATGCCCATCTCCCGCGCGCGCTCGCGCAGCACGGAGGAGGGTGCGTGGTCGAAGATCAGACGCTGGATGGTGTCGTCGATTTCAAAGATTTCAAAGATGCCCTTGCGGCCCTTGTAGCCGCCGTTGCACTTCGAGCAGCCGCGGCCGACGTACATGCGCTCGGGGGCGGTCTTGGCGATTGCGCCCAGCATCTTCATGTCGCGTTCCGTGGGCACGTACGACTCCTTGCAGTTCGTGCAGATGGCGCGCACGAGACGCTGGGCCATCGCGGCGCGGACGGCGGACGCGACGAGGAAGGGCTTCACGCCCA
This sequence comes from Kiritimatiellia bacterium, assembly GCA_017427485.1. Taxonomy (GTDB): domain Bacteria; phylum Verrucomicrobiota; class Kiritimatiellia; order RFP12; family UBA1067; genus RUG572. The sequence goes on along the minus strand of JAFRSR010000061.1, from coordinate 12,375 downwards.
TATCCGTCAGACGCGTCACGGCGCTCGGCGCGTCGTTGGTGTGCAGAGTGGAGAACACGAGGTGGCCGGTGAGCGCCGCCTCCATGGCGATGTCGGCGGTTTCCGAGTCGCGGATTTCGCCGATCATCACGATGTTCGGAGCCTGACGCAGGATGGAGCGCAGGGCGGCGGAGAAGTCAAGGCCCACGTCGCGGTTCACCTGCACCTGGTTGATGCCGCTCATCTGGTATTCGACCGGGTCCTCCACGGTGATGATCTTCTTGTCGGGCGTGTTGATCTGCCCGAGGCAGGCGTACAGCGTCGTCGTCTTGCCCGAACCGGTCGGCCCGGTCACGAGCACCACGCCGTCGGAAAGGTGGATGAGGCGCTCGAACTTGCTCTGGTCGTCGGAGAGGAAGCCGAGCTGCGGCAGACCGAGGGAGAGATTCGACTTGTCGAGAATACGCATGACGATCGACTCGCCGTGGTTCGTCGGCACGGTTGAGACGCGGAGGTCGAGGTCGCGCCCGCCCACGTTGATCTGGATGCGGCCGTCCTGCGGGATGCGCTTCTCGGAGATCTTGATCTTCGACATGATCTTGATGCGCGAGAGGATGGCGCCCTGCAGGCGCTTCGGCGGCGAGTCCATCTTGCGGAGCGCGCCGTCGATGCGGTAACGCACGCGGAACTCCTTCTCCATCGGCTCGAGGTGGATGTCGGACGCCTTCATCTTGATCGCGTTGGAGAGGATGAGCGAGCAGAGGCGGATGACGGGGGCGTCGTCGCCGGAGCCCTCGCCCTCTTCGTTCATGCCGTACTCGTCGTCGCCGCGCGTCGTGATCTGGTCGCCGCCCGTGGGATAGAGCTTCTCCATCACGGCCTTGACCTCTTCGGCCGGCGCGAGAACGGCCTGCACGTCCTTCCCCTGCAGCACGTACCGCAGCGAGTCGATCGCATCGTACCCCATCGGGTCGGAGAGGACCACGGTCACGGTGTCCGCATCCTTCATCACGGGCGCGACGCCGTACTTGCGGGCGATCTCGGGCGAGATCTCCTTCGCCACCTCGGCGTCGATCGCGCCGGGGTCGATGCTCACGTACTTGATGCCGAACTGGTCGGCGATCGTGCCGAGCACGTCGTCCTCCGTCACGACGCCGGAGGCAACGAGCACGTCAAGCGTGGTCTCGTTGCCCTCGCGCATCGCCGTTGAGGCGGTTTCGAGCTGTTCGGCCGTCACATATCCCGCTTCGCGCAGGAGCTGCAACACATATTCGTCATTCGATGTCATGGCTGTTGGCGTGTATTGTAGCGAAAGATTTGCGCGCGCGCAAGCGGAATGTCACCAGAATGTCACTCGCGCCCTTTCCCCTCTGCACGGGCAACGCGCGCAATCACGCGCGAGGCACCGAGGTTTTTGAGTCCGAGCGCGCAGAGAATGCGGCCGAGGAAGTGGTCCGATTCGGCGCGTATCTCACGGATCTCGAGTCCGCTCTTCGCGCAGAGCGCCCGGAAGTCCTTGAGCGTCACGATGTGGATGTTGGGCGTGTCGTACCACTCGAAGGGCAGTTGCGGGTTGACGGGCAGGTGGCCGCGGAAGAGAAGGAGCAGGCGGATGCGGTAGGACGCGAAGTTGGGGAACGAGACAACGGCCTCGCCCGCCTTGTTGAGGAGGCGCGTGAGGAGTTCGCGCGGGTACTTGACGGTCTGGAGCGTCTCGGAGAGGACGGCCACGTCGTATGCGCCGTCGGGGATAAGGTCAAGTCCGGTGTCCGCGTCGTCGAAGAGCACGTCGAGCCCGTCCGCGACGCCGGCCGCGATCTTGTCGCCGTCGATCTCGATGCCCGTGCCGCGCACGTGCTTCTCGTCGCGCAGGAGGTGGAGGAGCGAACCCGAGCCGCAACCAACGTCGAGCACGCGCGCGCCGTCGGGCACGAGCGCCATCACCGACGCGAGCGCCGCACGCTTCTCGGGGTAGATCTCGCGGGAGGCGGTGCCGAAGAAGCCCCCCATCAGCTTGCCGAGCTCCTTCGTGTGCGTAAGGAAGCCGTCGTGGCCGACCTTGATGTCGAGATGGGCGTAGGCCACGTCCTTCCCCTGCCGCAGCATGCCCGAGGCGATCACGCGACTCTGCTCCTCGGAGAAGAGCCAGTCGCCGGAGATGGAGACGAGGAGGAGGCGCGACGTGATGCGCCGGCACACCTCGTCGAGCGAACCGTACTTCGCGGCCGCGTCGTAGCGGTCCATCGCGTGCGTGATCTGGAGATAGGAATTGGCGTCGAAGCGCGCGAGGAACTTGCGCGCCTGGTACTCGAGATAGCTTTCGATTGCAAACGTGGTGCCGAAGCGCGCGGCATGCTCCTCCAGCCACTCCTTGCCGCGCTTGAGCCAGTCCTCCTGGATCTTGCGTCCGAAACGCCTGTTGAGAAGGTCGAGGGACAGGTAGGTGATGTGCGCGACCTGGCGCGCCTGCGCGAGGCCGACGCGCGGCCCCGGTCCGTCGTAGTAGTCGCCGCCCTTCCAGCCGTCGTCGAGCGTGATCGCGTAGCGCCCCACGATGTCGAAGGCCAGCGCCTGCGCGTTGAGGGCCGCGCCGGAGGCGATCATCACCGCCTTGTCCACCTCACCCGGATGGGCGGTAATCCACTCGATCACCTGGATGCCGCCGAAGCTGCCGCCGACCAGTCCGGCGAGATGCGTGACGCCGATCTCGCGCAGGAACGCGCGGTAGACCTCCACGGTGTCGCCGATCGTGAATCGCGGAAAGGACGAGCCGTAGGGACGGCCGGTGGCCGGGTTGATGGAAGAGGGGCCGGTCGTCCCCTTGCAGCCGCCGAGCACGTTTGCGCAGACCACGCGGTAGCGGTTCGTGTCGATGGCCTTGCCGGGACCGACGATGGAATCCCACCAGCCGCTCGCGGACTCCTCGCCGGCATGGCGTCCTGCGACATGCGCGTCCCCCGTGAGCGCGTGGCAGATGAAGACGACGTTGTCGTTCGCGGGCGTCTCGCGGCCGCACGATTCCCACGCCACGTCAATCCGCGCGAGCGTGCCGCCGTCCTCGAGGCGAAAGCCCCCGGACGGCAGCGTCAGCGTCGTCACGCGGGGTTCGACGACCCCGACGGTCTGGTGCTCCGCGACATCCACATCAACATCACTTCGCGGAACCCTCGGCCGTGAACTTCGGGCGCCGGCCCTTGTAGAACCACATCATGATCGGCGTGGCGATGAACACCGACGAGTACGTGCCCGCGATGACGCCGATGAGCATCGTCAGTGCGAAGTCGAAGATCGAGCCGTCGCCGAACGCGAAGAGCGCAAGCACCGCGAAGAACGTGGTGATCGAGGTGATCACCGTGCGGCTCAGGCACTCGTTGAGGGCGCGGTTGCAGAGATCCTTGAACGTGCTCTTCTGGTCCCGGCGCAGATCCTCGCGGATGCGGTCGAACACGACGATCGTGTCGTTCACCGAATAGCCGATGATCGTGAGGAGCGCGGTGATGACGAGCAGGGAGACCTGCCGTCCGCAGAGCGAGAAGAGGCCGAGCGAGATGAGCGCGTCGTGCGCGAGGGCCACGAGGGCGCCCAGGCCGAAGCCGAACTCGAAGCGGAAGGCGACGTAGATCAGGATCGCGCAGAGCGAGAGGATCACGGCCCATGTGCCGGACTTCTTGAGGTCCGCGCCCACGACCGAACCGACCTCGCTCGCGTCGCGCCGCTCGATGCCGGCATCCGGGAACGCCTTCTGCAACAGCTCGGTGACGTGCCCGGCGACGTCCTTGACCCCCTTCGCCTTCGCGTTGTCGGACGAATAGCCGGTCTTCACGAGAAGCTTGCCGGCGCCCTGGGTCTGGATAACCGTGGCGTTGTCGAACGGATCCAACGTCTTGCGCACGTCGGCCACGGCCGGCATCTGGCCTTCCTTGACGTCGAACACGATCGAGGTGCCGCCCGTGAGGTCCACGGCGAGCACCGATTCGGGCTTCACGGCCGCGCGGATGCCGAAGATGGCGATGGTGAGCACCACGAGCGCGACCGACGCGATCGTCGAGTACCTGCCCAGCTTGACGAAGTCGATGGACGGAACCTTCTTGAAGATGTTGAGCATCTTGAAGGGCTTCATCGAATCCGGATCCGAGGTCTTCTCGAACACGAGGCGCGTGATGACGACCGCCGTGAACATCGAGATGACCACGCCGGCCGTAAGGGTGATGGCAAAGCCGCGCACGGGGCCCGTGCCGACGATGAAGAGGATGATGCCCGTGACGATCGTCGTGATGTTCGAGTCGAGAATCGCGGTGAAGGCGCGGCCGTAGCCGTTCTTGATCGCGGTCGCGACGGAGGCCTTGTTGGCGAACTCCTCGCGGATGCGCTCGAAGATGATCACGTTCGCGTCCACGGCCATGCCGAGGGTGAGGACGATGCCCGCGATGCCGGGCATCGTGAGCACGGGCAGCTGAAGCGAACCGGTCGCCCCCATCGAGGCGTCCTTCGCGAACACGCCGAGAACGTTCGCCACGATCACGAGCGCGGCGGGGAGGAGGACGATGTCCAGCAGCAGCGCGACGTCCGCAATCGCGCCTGCATACCAGTAGTAGACGAACATGAACAGCGCGACGAGCGAGAACCCGAGCACCGCCGCGATCATGCCGGCCTTCTTCGCGTCTTCGCCCACCGTCGGCGAGACGGAATCCTCGGCGAGCAGCTTAAGCGGCACCGGCAGCGCGCCCGCATTGAGGTCGTTCGCGAGCTGCTGCGCCTCGGCCACCGAGAAGCTGCCGGAGATCTGGCCGCTCGTCTCAATTTCGCCTTGCAGGACGGGGGCGGAAATCAGCGCGCCGTCCAGGATGATCGCCAGCTCCCGCCCGCGGTCGGAGGGGTTCTTCGCGCCATGCGCGATGTAGTTGCGCGTGAGCTTGCGCATGAGGGTGCCGCCCTTGCGGTTGAGCTTGAAGGCCACCACGGGACGCCCCACTTGGTCGCGGTCTACGTGCGCCGAGACGAGATCGTCGCCCGTCAATTCCGTTTTACGGCTCACGTAGTTCGCCCGATAGGAGCCGTCTTTCCACTTTTCAAGCATGAACAGATAGCCCTGCGGCGGACGGCCGAAGGAACTCAGGCGCGTCTTGTAGCCGGGCTTCTTCGCGACTTCGTCGTAGTTCGCCACGCGGCTGAAGCCCTCTCCCGCCGAACTGGGCGTGTAGCCCTCCGGCACCTTCCCGGACGACATCAGCTTGTTGACCAGTTCCTGGTTGCGCGGGTGCGTCAAGCGGAATTCAAGGTACGAGGCGCTCTGCAGGGAACGCTTCGCCTCGGCGCGCGTAACGTCGTCGATGCCCGGCAACTGCACGAGGAGACGGTGACCCTTCATGCCCTGGATGACGGGTTCGTTCATCCCCATGCCGTCCACGCGGCGGCGCACCACTTCGACGATGCGCTCGTCGCAGCCCGCCAGCGCCTCCTTCACCTTGGCATCGACGGCCGCCGTGTCGTTCGTGTTTTCAACTTGGGCCATCACGGACTCACGAAGGGCCTCCTCGTCCACGCCCAGCGTGAAGGACGTGCCGCCCTTCAGGTCAAGCCCCAGACGGATCTTCTCGCCCAGCGGCGTCGTCACGCAAATGGAGAAGATGGCAACGGCCAGCAAAACCAGCCATTTCCACACATTGCCACGAATCGATGAATCGAAACTCATTCTTTGAACCTCATTTGTCCTTGTAAAACGGAAGGGATATTATAATATATCGGCGGAAGATTGACAAGGGGGGTCTTTACGCGAATTAACGCGCGCGCGGCGGCGCCCCCGGAACCACCGAACGCCGCAGATAATGGCGTAGTAAAGGGCAACCCCCGCGAAATAACGCGCCCAGAGCGCCGGCATCTCGGAAGATGCCAGCTGGTTGGACGCCGCCTCGTCAATGCAAAAAGACAGTCCGACGAGGGCGAGGGCGGCCAGCGCCGACCAGACGGCCCGTCGTCCATAGCGCGGTGGAGTGCGCAGAGACAGCTCGGGGATGGGCGCCCCGCTCATGGAATCAGCCCCCAATCCGGGTACTGCGTGCGGATTTCCGTCTCGTCGCCCGAAACGGGATGGCGGAATGCCGCCGCAAGGGCGTGGAGGCAATGCCCGTTCTGCCCTTCCACGGCAAACGCACCGTAGAGGCGGTCATTGACGATGTGCAGACCGGCCAGTGCAAGTTGGGCGCGGATCTGGTGCGTGACGCCCGTATAGATCGTCACTTCAAGGAGCGTCCGCTCCTCGTTGCCGCAGGACGTGCGGCAGACTGGCGCGAAGTGGGTGACGGCATGGAGAGGTGCCGCCTTCACGCGGGCGCGCGCGCGCCGTATGTCAATCATGCGGCAAAAAGGGAGCGTGGGATCGTGGACGAGGTCGTTCTCCAGCGTCCCGCCGACGGCCACGGAACCTTCGACAAGCGCCAGATAGGTCTTCTTGACCGTCTGCGACGCGAACTGCGCGCGAAGGGCGTCGAAGGCGGCAGGCGTGCGCGCAACGAGGACGAGCCCCGACGTGTCGGCGTCAATCCGATGCAGCGCGCCGGCCATGAGCGGCTGGTCGCCGACATCGCGCACGCCGGGCCAACGGGCGACGACGCCGTTCATGAGCGTGCCCGTCTCGCGGTAGGTGAGCGGCTGCACGGGCTGTCCGGCAGGCTTGTTGAAGGCAAGCAGAGCCTCGTCCTCGAACAGGCACCGTACCTGGACTGCGGCATTGGGCGCCACGCGGTTGTCGCTCGCCTCGGCAAGACGGCGGACATGGATTCGCTCCCCGCCACACAACTTCAGACCCTTTGTTGCAGGCTTGCCGTCAACAGACACCTCGCCTTCCGCGCATGCGGCGCGGCAGAACGCGCGCGTGGACGAGGGGAACCGGGACAACAAAGCGGCATCCAACCGGATGCCGCCTGTTTCCGCGATGAATGCCGCGTCCTCAATCATAGCGGTCGATCATCTGCGACGGCAGGGGACCGAGGCTCTCCCAGGAGTGGTTCGTGGCCCACGGCAGATCGGAATCGGCCGCAGTGTCCGCAATGCACCCCGTCAGGGAGAACAGGATGATTGCGGCCAGCAAGGCCAACAGCCATTTAGTCTGGACGGATGACATCGTTCTTCTCAATGGGCTCCTGCTGCCAGTCCTTCAGGATATCGGCTACCACGAGATTGGATTTGGGCGTCCACTGGCGCAGGCGGATTTTGCCGACGATCCTCTCCTTGCCGCCTTCTCCCTTCGCGGGACGGACCACCAGCATCTCATGCGGCGGCAACGCGCCGTTGCGCTCCGAACCGATCAACTCGTCAAGCGCCGCATCCTCAAACTGGACGATCACGAACAGCTTCTCGTTCTGGACGGACGCCACCTTGCCCTTGTCGCCGCTCGTCAGCTGACCTCCGCCGGCAACGGGACCGCCGGTAACGGGCCGAGGCCCGCTGGACTGGTTCTTAAGCCGACTCAGAAGCGTTTCAACGAGCTTCTTCGACTTCTCGAGATCCTCCTTCGCGGCCTCCGTTTCGTCTTTCGCGGCAGAGACTTCATCCTTAAGAGACGCGACGTCGGACTTTAGGTCTTCGACTTCCTTCTTTGAATTCTCAAGATCGGTCTCGACCTTCGTCTTCTCCGCCGTCAGCGTCTCGATCTCCTTGTTTTTCTTCTCGATCTCGATCTTGTTGAGACGGATCTCCTTCGGCAACTCGTTGTAGTCGGCCACGAGCTCCTGGAGTTTCGTGCGAACGACCGACAGCTCTTTGCGCGTTTCCTTGAGCGTGTCCTTCTGGTACTTCGCGCGCCCGACGATCTGCTTGATCAGCTCGGCGGCCGTGTCCTTCCCCTCCATGATGAACTTGCCCGGATTCGCCTGGTCGGGCTGCTTGTTCCCCTCCGCGTCCAGCGCGTAGAGCCGACGCAGCTGCGCGGACTGCGCATTGCCCCAGTCCAGGCACTTGATGTTGGTCGCCTCGTACTGAGAATTGTATTTCTCAAGGAGGTTCACCATTTCGGGATCGTCCACTTCGCGCGCCTCGCGCGGCGAGACGTCCTGCTTCGCCTCAAGGACCGCCCCCTGAGGCGCGTTCTCGGCCTCGATGTAGGACGACAAGTCGACGATGCATTTCCGCAACTGCTCGTTGCTGTCCGTCAACAGCTCCTTCTTCTCAAACAGCTTCATCTCGAAATACAGCGCGACGCCGGCAACAGCCAGAATCACGTAGACGAGTGCGTGTACAGCCTTATTCATTTTCTTTTTTCTCTCTTTCAGACCGATTGCTGGAGGGCGAGGAACGAGACCTTGCCGTCACGGCTGATTAGAATAATGGAATTTCGTCCGTAAAGCAACTGGAAAATGCGAAAAAATTTTCGGGCGCCCAAACGGGTCAGAGCGCGATGCCTCCTCCGAGCGCCTTGTAGAGGGAGATCAGATCGGTCGTAATTTTGCCGCGGCTGATGGTAAGAGCCTCCTCCAACGTGAGCAGCGAACGCTGCGCGTCCAACACGTTGTTGAAGTCCGCGAGACCGTTTTTGTAAAGGTCCTGCGAGATGTTGACCGCGTCCTGCGCGGCCTTCACGGCGCCTTGGAGGGACTGGTAGCGGTGGTACTCCTGCGTATAGGAACTGTAGGCGTTGCGCGCCTCCCCGTAGGCGGTCTGCACGGCGAGCTCGTACTTGAGCGCGGCCTCGGACATCTTCGACTCCGCCTGCTTCATGGCCGCGACGAGGTTCCCGCCCTGAAAGAGCGGCCACCGGAAGGCGGGTCCGATCGAGCCCATAAAGGCGTCGCGCCGGAAGAATTTGTTGGCGTCGATGCTGTCGAGCCCAATGGAGCCGTTGATGTAGAACTTCGGGAAGAGCTGGGCTTCGGCAACGCCGACAGAAGCGACCTGCGCGGCAAGGGAACGCTCGGCGGCGCGCACGTCCGGGCGGTGGCGCATCGCGTCGAGCGGAATGGCGGCGACGCGCTGCGGCGCGATCAGCCAGTCGCGCGCGGGCAGCGGCCGGAGCATGTCGTGGAGGACGCCCGGCATCGTGCCGGCGAGGATGGCGATCGCGTTCATGAGCTGCTCCTCGCTCGAGAGGAGGTTCGGGATGGACGCGCGCGTCTGCTCCACGTTGTACTTCGCCTGGTTGACGGCGAGCTCGTCGCCGATGCCGCTGTCGAGACGCGACTTGAGGATCTCGTACGTCTCGCTCTGCAGCTTGAGGTTCGCGCGCGCCACGGTGAGGCGCTCCTGCACGGTGCGGAGCTGCACGTAGGTGCTCGCGATCTCCGCGGTGAGCGACACCCAGGCGTCCGCGAGCGAGTAGGCGGTCGCGTCGAGCTGAGCCTCCGCGGCCTCGTAGGCGCGGCGCGTGCCGCCGAACACGTCGATCTCCCACGACGCGTCGAAGCCGCTGTTCCAGTGGTCGCCGTGGTAGGCCGTGCCGGATCCGCCGCGCGAGCTCGTGAAGCCGTGCGCGCCGGAGCGCGCGTAGGTGCCGTCCATTGTGACGCTCGGCAGGAACGCGGCGGCCGACCCCACGAGCGCCCAGCGCGCCTGCACGAGGCGTTCCTGCGCCATGAGGAAGGAGAGGTTGTTGGAGACCGCCGTCTCGACGAGGTTCGTCAGCACGTCGTCGTTGAACTGCGTCCACCAGGCCCGGATGGACCCGGCGTCGATCTCGGCGCGCGGATCCTCGTTCGTCGCCGCCGCCTTGAATTCGCCGGTCTCCGTCTTGTTCGTCGTCGGATATCCCGCGTCCGGCAACGGCACGTCGGCGGCCTGGATCTCGGGCTCCTTGTAGTCCGGCCCCACGGCCCACCAGCCCGTGCATCCGGCCACGCCCAGCGCAAGCGTGCATCCCGCGAGCTGGAACAGTCTCGCACATCTCGGCATCTTCATGTTTTTCTTTCCTTCCGTTCGGGATTGCTATTATAACACACTTTCGTTCGCTCCACGATCATTCTCCTTGCCGTTCGATCTCCAACCACCGTACCCTGCTCCGCCAGTACGCGGCGAAGAGATGGACGGCGCGGCACGCGCCGACCTTGTCCGCCGGCGTGTGGACGATCGCGTTCGCCAGAATCGCCTCCTGGTAGTCGCTCCGCTCGAACGCGTCGATCGGCACCATCAGCTGCGCGAGGTGCACCTCCGCGCACCCGCAGAGCCACCGCGAGTCGCTTCCCCTGATGCTCGTGGCGCGTTCGCGCGCGATGCGCGCGCACGTGACCATCGCGCTGATGATCTTCGCGCGGAACTTCACGCTCTTCTCGATGCCGAGCAGGACCTCCAGCGACGCGTTCATCTGGTGAAGCGTGTAGCTCGGCATCCACCGGGCGACGTCCCTGTCCGCCAGGTTGCCCAGACGGCAGGAGCCGTCGAGCGCCTCCTCGCGCAGGGAGAGATAGAGCTTCGTCCACTTCTTGTCGCCCGTGATCTCCCCCGCCGCCGCGTAGACCATCGCGAGGCGCGCCGCCTCGTGCGGCATCGTCTCGCGCATCTTGCAGATGCCGCGCGGGTCGGGCGTGCCGTCGGCCTGCAGGAAGTTCCAGCCGTTCGCCTCCGTCACGTTGCGCTCCATCAGGCCCGCCACGTCGGCGAACGCTTTGCGGATCGGCCCCTTCAGCTCTTCGGGCACGAGGCCCGACCGCCAGTAGCGCCAGAGGCCGTGCACCCAGTGCGTCACCTGGTCGCGCGACGAGAGCCGGCAGATGGACTTCCCGTCCTCCACGCACAGCCCGCGCGCCACGAACCCCTTGTACGGATGGGCGTTGACGAGGTTGAGAAGCCCCTTCGCGATCTTCGCCGCGTCGGCGGCGTATGCGGGCCCCTTCGTCATCGCGTAGGCGTCCACGAGGCCGGAGAGCGCCGTGCCGCCGTTGATCGCACAGTCCTCGAGGCCCTTTCCGTAGCCGAACTCCGGTTTGAGGAGCCCGCCCGGGAAATCGCGCGCCGGCTGCACGTCCTTCGGCGCGCAGACGTAGATGCCGCCCGTCTTCGGGCTGTAGAACTCCTTCATCACGCGCTTCCAGGCGTTCTCGACCCATGCCATCTCGTCCTGTACGTCAGGACGCTTGAGCTCGTACTCCTGCATTTCCACGGCGTCGTACACGCGCACGTAGTCGACCTCGAAGAAGTCGGGCAGCTGGGCCTTGAAGAGGCGTTCGTCGGGCTTGCCCCACGTGCGGCGCCCGGCCGAGAGCCCGCCGTCGCTGCCGGCCTTGCGGTAGCCGCCCGGCTCGGTGGAGACGAGCACGAACTCTTCCACGTGCGACACGGGATAGTTCTGCTCGCCCACCTTCTTGCCGTCGCAGTAGAACGTGTAGCCTTCCGGCGTCCAGTCGCAACCGTAGTTGTGCCAGCCGTCCGCCGTCTCCTCATGCGTCCACTTGAAGTGATCGAACCAGCAGGAGTTTTTGCCGTAGCCGTTCCAGCCGTTGCCTCCCACGATCTTCCCTTCCGTATGCTGGGCGTAGTTCTCCATGACGTCCGTCTCCACGCCGGAGATCGCGGGGTCGGGCGTGGCGCCGATGCCCGGCGCCTGGAACCAGAACGCGGCGTGCCAGCCGGGGTTCTTCGGCAGGCGGCAGCGGATCTCAAAGTAGCCGTAGCACTTCATGAAGAGCGGCTTGCGGTACGTGCCGAACGGCCAGAAGCCGGAGGAGTCCTTCGGGATGTCGTAGGTGAGCGATCCGGTCTGGAGATGCGGCGAGCAGAAGTCGTCGCCTTTCCGCAGCAGGTGGAGCTTCACGGTCTCGCCCGTCATCTCCACGCCCTCGAAACCGTGCGCGAAGGCGGGGAAGTCCTGCCCCCAGAAGCTTTCGCGGCACATCCACTTCGTCTTGTCGATCTCCGCGCCGTCGAACTCGTCGTGCCAGACGAGCCGCCACGTCTTGCCGGGCGGCAGGAACGAATCGGCCTTGCCGGGCACGGAGGACCGCTTCGCCAGGACGACCGGCGCCTTTTCGATCTCGGGATCGACGAACCGCGCCTCGGCCGTCAGCGCCGCCATCGCGACAAGCAGTGGCGTGCAGTATCGTGATATCGTTTTATCACGCGAAGGCGCGGAGAACACAGAGGAGAATGAGTGTGAACAAAACATCTCTGTGCTCTCAGCCTCTCTGCTCCTCTGCGTGAGATCGATCGGATTCTCTCGCCTTCAGGTCTCTGCGGCGGCGCGCGCGCGCCGACAGGTAGCCGAAGAACCGCTTGATCCGCTCGCGCCAGGTCTGGAAGAGCGCGTAGAGCCCGGGGACGAGCAGGATGCCGAACACCACGGAGGCGAGCATGCCGAAGAACTCGGTCGTGCCCAGGTGGTTGCGGCTCGCGGCGCCCGCGCCCGTGGCGATCATCATGGGGAGCGTGCCGAGGAGCGTGGTGAGCGCCGTCATCAGGAGGGCGCGCAGGCGCTCG
>JAFRSR010000060.1 GCA_017427485.1 Kiritimatiellia bacterium | reverse complement strand
GATCCCGTTCGACTTGCATGCCTAATCCACGCTGCCAGCGTTCGTTCTGAGCCAGAATCAAACTCTCAGAAAAAACTGTTGAGTCATGTATTCGCGCCCCTCGCGGGGCGCGGGCACCACACAAACTTCCATTTGTGTTCCGCCTCCCTTCCGAAGGCTCCCCGCGGGAGCCTCTGGCAAGTTCGGCGTTCTTCAGCACCGTCGATTCTCAAAGATCAAGTCGCGTCCACGGGGTTGACCCTGGTGGGTGGCGAACGGATGAGTAGTTTACCAAATCCTCCCGCCCCGCGCAAGGGGGTTTTTGAAAAAAAGTGAAAAAAGTTTGTTTGGCTACTTGATGGGGCCCCAGCGGTGGTTCCCGAAGGGCCAGAACACGCCTCCGGCGATGCCGCAGAGGTTGCGCGCGGGGACAGGCCCCCAGTAGCGGCTGTCGTAGCTCGACGGCGAGTTGTCGCCGCAGGCGAAGTACTCTGTCGGGCCGAGCGTCACGGACGAACCTTCGCGCGGCAGCGTGCGCCCCGGCTTCGTGTAGCGCGGGTCGGTCGCGCCCGAAGGACGGAATCCCGCGTAAGGATACGCGGCGGGATCGAACTTCTCCTGATGCGAAATCTGCCGGATGCGGAGCGGCTCGGTCGCCTCCTCGCCGTTGACGTAGAGTTTCGGCGCGCGGATGGAGATCGTCTCGCCCGGCGTTCCCACCATGCGCTTGATGTAGTGCGTGCCCTGCTGGAGGCCCTCGATTCCCGTGGTGGAGAAAATCATCACGTCGCCACGACGCGGATGGCGGAAGTTCCACAGCCACCGGTTCACGAAGAGGAAGTCGCCCGTCACCACGAGCCCGCTCCACAGCAGCTGGCCGGCCTCCACGCGGTCGCCCGGACGCAACCCGTTCGGCAGCGCGTAGAACTGCTGACGATACGGTCCGTCGCCCGTCTCGGTGGGATGCAGCACGTCCGTGGGCACGAGCATCGAGCCGCTCGTGCGCCCCATCGCGTCGATGACGCGCATGTCGTAGTGTCCCGTGTTCGTGGGCTGGAACGCGAGGATGCCCGCGAACGGCGCGCGGAAGCACTCGTACATCTTGCCCGTCATGAGCCACTTGCCCCATTTGAGCGGCGTCGTGTCCCACACGCCCACCTTCTCGGGCGCGATCGTCTCTGAGTGGTTGCCGTACAGCGTGGGCTGCATCGACCCCGTTGGGATGTTGAACGGCTCGTAGAAATACGCGCGGAACGCCATCGCCACGGAGATGGAGACGACGAGGATGTCCAGCCATTCGCGACATCCCTGGAAGCTCTTCGGCGGGTCGAGTTCGCCGAGCAGGTTCGCGCACGTCTCGCTGTCGCCTTTGGCAAGGGCCGCGCGCAGTTCGCTCATCTTCTCGTTCGACGAGTCGAACGCCGGCAGGTCTTCGTGCGCGTAGATGAACTCACGGGTCGTCTTAAGAATCACCTTCCGACGCTTCTGCTCGCGCGCGGCTTTCGTAAAGGGCAGGGCAAACATGGGGAGCGGATCCGTTTAGAGACCGAGCATCGCCACCACGTCCGCCTTCGGCACGAAGCCCACGGACGTGCGCACGACCTCTCCCTTGTTGAAGAGGAGGAGTGCGGGAATGCTCGTGATGCCATAGCGCGCGGCGAGCTCGGGCGCGTTGTCCACGTTCACCTTGCCCACCTTCACGCGCCCCGCGTATTCCGTCGCAATCTCGGCGACGGTCGGCGCAAGCATCTTGCACGGGCCGCACCACGTGGCCCAGAAGTCCACCAGCACGGGCAGCTCCGACTGGAGCACCTCGGCGGCGAAGTTGTCGTTCGTCAGTTCGATTTCCATGGCAGTCTTCCTTAAAAGGGTAATTTCAAAACCACTGAATACACGGAACACACGGAATCATAATCCTCGATTACATGCGTACTTCTGGGTATTCCGTGGTTCATAGAAAAGTTTTCCGAGGGGTTTTGCAACTGGTTCTAAAGGCTCTTGTAGTAGAGGAGGCAGTGGCAGAAGCCCTCGAACGACGGATCCTTGATCTGGTCGCGGAACTCCTGGCACATGCATTTCGTCTCGGGCGTGCGGTCGAGACGGCACGGACAGTACCCGCCCGTGCGCTTGAGGCCCTCCTGGACTGTCTTGACGACCTCGGCGTCTGGATTGAGCGTCACTTTCATGGCCGTCCTCAGCCGAGGTAGACGCCGCCCTTCTCGAGCGCGCGGCGCAGCGTGGAGTAGGGAAGCGCGCGCGGCGTGACGCCCGCCTGCGCGGCGAGCGCGGCCGCCGTGCCGGCCGCCTGGCCGGTCACGAAGCACGGGCAGATCAGGCGGAAGATGTCAATCGTGTCGCCCGTTCCCAAGCAGCGTCCTGCGCAGAGGAGGTTCTCCACCTTCTTCGGAACGAGCTGGCGGTAGGGCACGGGAAACGCCTGGTGCGGACCGTCCGCGCCGAACCAGCCGACCGTGTCCGGCGGGTCCCACTTGCCCTTGAGCGTCTTGCGGCTGATGACGCACTCCGTGTCGACCAGGCGCGAAGCGCGCGGGCCGATCATTGAACACGTGTTGGCGATGAACACCTGTTCCCAGCCCGGTTCCTGGCGCATGGAGGAGACATGCTCCCACCATTCCTTGCGGAAACCGATCTCGGCGGCCGTCAGGTCGCGGATGTTCAGCCCGTTGCCCTTGGGCCCGGGGCCCGTGTTGCCCCACCATGTCGCGGGATTGGCCTCGTTGCTCTTGAGCGGCCACTTGCCGCGCTTGACCTTGCCGTCGGCGTCGCGCGGCGGCGCCTTGGCCGTGATGCGGTCCATGTTGCCGAGGCGCACCACGTGCCCGATGCAGTGCGTGATCTGCCGGTACTCGCCGCCGGCCTGGAAGAGCACGTCTGCGTCGCCCGTGCAGTCCACCACCTGCTTGGCGAGGATCGCCTGGCGTCCCTGCTTGGACTCGAACACCACGCCCAGCACCTTGTCGCCGTCCTGGATCGTGTCGACGCCCCAGCAGTGGAAGAACATGTCGATCTTCTCCTCCTCCACCATGCGGTCCATGAGGTACTTGGCGCATTCCGGGTCGACGGTCGGCTGCCAGTGCCCATGCTTGTGCTCGCTCAACGGACGCGTGCACGCCCAGCTGCCGAGGGCGCGCGCGCGGTTCGCGAACTCGGTGACGAGGCCCTTCGTGACCAGCCGGAACTGGCCGGGGGCCTCCCGGTAGCTCGTCGAAAGCATGATCAGCACCATGCCGTTCGTGAAAAGGCCGCCCAGCGACCCGTAGCGCTCGACGAGCGCCACCTTCGAGCCCGCCCGCGCGGCGGCGATGGCGGCGGCGAAGCCGGCCGCGCCGCCGCCCACCACCACCACGTCCGTCTCGTGGAAAATCGGAATCTCGCGCGCCGGCTGAAGCACCTTGCCGCCGACGAGCGAGCAGCTCGGCCCGTCCGTCATCGTGTGCTCCAGCGGGAAGATGTTGCGCCCCCACGCCGGATGCGCGGGATCGCCGATCGCCCCCGGCGGCAGCTGCTGTCCCTTGGCGGGCACGTACTTGTCGGCCGAAAGCCCGCCGCCAGCCAAGGCCGCGCCGCCAAGGCCCAGCCGCTTCAGAAACTCACGCTTTGTAATCTGCATCTCTATTCCTCCGGTTTCAAAAAGGTTTCGGTATTATACAGGAACTCGCGCCGACGGGCAATCCCAAATCCCTTTACCATCCGGTGCGGTAGGTGCGGCGAAGGAGCGCCGTGGCGGCGGGGTTGCCGTCGAAGGAGAACGTGCCCGCGTTCCAGCGGAGCGTCTCCTCGGGGCACCGCAGCGCGACCGTGCCGAGGATGATCGTCTCGGCCATCGGACCCGTCTTCTGGAACGGCGAGGCGTTCTCCGCCACGCCGAGACAGCCGTCCGCGAAGTCGTGGTAGTGGTTCTTGAACGGCAGCTTCTCCATCTTCACGGAGGCGAACTTCGCCTTCGGCAGGAGGAACGGAATCTTCTGGTGCGGGATGAGGATCGCGCCCTCGGTGCCGAACACCATCGCCGCCTCCTCGGGAAACGCCTTGAGCCCCGCGTCGCGCGCGAGCGCCTGGCCGTCCTCCGGCGGGTAGAACTCGCCGTCGAACCACTCCATCGTGAACGGCTTGCCGTCCGAGGCGGGCACGCCGTCGAACGTCCACGTGATGTGGTTCGACTTCGGCCACGTGTCGGCGCGCCGCGCGGGCGAGTTCTTCCAGCTCTCCTGCACGCGCGCGCGGATCGTCTTCGGCGCGGCGTTGCCGAGGTTCATGCCCTTCCAGACGGCGTCGAAGATGTGGCAGCCGATATCGCCGCTCCAGCCCGTGCCGAAGTCGAGCCACGAGCGCCACAGCGCGGGATGGTAAATCCGTTCGGCAAACGGACGCACCGGCGCCGTGCCGAGCCAGAGGTCCCACGCGAGCGCCTTCGGCGGCGGGACGCCCTGCGCGGGACGCGGCCCCTCCAGGCGGTAGCGGTCCGCGCCCGTGCGGTTCGAGCAGAGGTACACCTTCTTCACCGCGCCGATCGTCCCCGCGCGGAGGAAGCCGACGCCCAGACGGTCCCCGCCGCCTGCCGCATGCTGCGTGCCGAGCTGGGTGACCACGTGGCAGCGCTCCGCCTCGAGCGCCACCTCGCGGCACTCCGCCACGTCGTGGCAGAGCGGCTTCTGGCAGTAGACGTGCTTGCCGCGGCGCATGGCGGAAAGGGAGATGATCGCGTGCTGGTGGTCGGGCACCGCCACGTTCACGGAGTCGATCGCGTCACCCTCCTTCTCCAGCATCTCGCGCCAGTCCGCGTACAGACGCGCCTTCGGCGCGAGCTGGGCCGCCTTGGCGAGGTGGGTCGAGTCCACGTCGCAGAGCGCCACCACCTCCACGCGCGGGTGCGAGAGGAAATTGCGGAGGTCGTTGAAGCCCATGCCGCCCACGCCGATGCAGGCGTGGTGGAGCTTGTCGTTCGGGCCGAACGTGCGCCGCGGCGGCACCGCCGAAAAACCGGCGAGGCCCCGGCCGGCGGCCATGCCGGCGCATGATGCGAGTTTAATGAATTCTTTTCTGTTCATGCTTCAGTTCCTTTTTTCGACATTCGACATTGGACATGCGACAAGCGACATGCGACATGCGCATGGGACTTTCTCACCTTACAATTTTCACGTTGCGGAACATCCAGGCGTTCGGACTCAGGTTCACGGGCTTGCCGCTCGCGGTCGTCACGTTCTTCAGCACGACCTCCTCCGTGACATGGTAAGGATAGTCCTCCACGTAGTCGGGGCCCTTGTTCTGCGCGTTGAACGCGGCGAAGATCCAGGGACCTTCGTAATTCTTCTCGGGGTGGTGCGAGTCGTCGATCCTGAGGCCGTCGAACACGATCCGGCGCGGCATGTGGCAGACGTAGCCGAAGTCGTGCTTTCCCGAGTAGGAGCCGTTCACGAGCTGGCCCGTGGCGGTACGTCCGTTCGCGGGCACGAACGTGCAGTTGCGCACGATGAACTCGCCCTCCCACGTGCTGCCATAGTCGCTCCGCAGGTTGAAGAAGCTTGAGCCGAAGACGGTGCTGTTCTCGACGAGGAACGTGCCGAAGCCGATCGCGTTGATGCCCATGTGGCCGAGCTTCGAGTTGCGGATCGTCGCGTTTGCCACGCCCATGTGCGCGTCGAAGCGCGAGAACTCGCAGTCGTCGTAGAGGAGGTTCTTGCAGTAGTTCGAGCCGAGCAGGCCCCAGTAGCGGCGGTCGTTGATGTCGGTCGTCTGGCGGCATCCGATGAACGACACGTTCACCGCCGTCCCCACGGAGAGATCGTACGATCCCATCGAGACCGGCAGACCCGCGGCGCCGATCGTGGAGTAGGTCCTGTGCGCCGTGAACAGGCAGTTCGTCACGGTCACGTTCGCGCAGTTCTGGATGGAGAAGAACCCGCCGTACGGCGCGCCGTGGTCGAGTTCGCCGGTCACGAAGTGCCGCACGCCCTCGAGGCGCACGTTGGAGCGCTCCACGTGGAAGTTGCGCGCGTGGTAGCTGTACTTCGACACCGCCTGGTTCGCGATCGTCGTGAACTCGCCGCCCTTCACCACGAGCGTGCGCGCGTCGGTCGGATGCGCGGTGAGGGACGTGATCACGTCGAAGTCCCACACGATCGGGGCGCGCGGGTCGACCGTGCCGTCCCGGCCCGCGAGGAACACCTCCCGCTGCGCGACGCCGTTGTTCTGGTTGCGTCCGTAGCGGATGTAGCGCCGCACCTTGTCGTTGACCGCGATGAGCAGGCAGTCGCCCGGCAGCGACACGTCGAGCTTCGCCTGCCCGCGCGCGAGCGTCTTCACGCCCTTGACCGCGAACGGCCGCGCGTCGGACACGATGCGGAAGATGGGCTTGCGGAGGTTCTTCAGGTTCCGGTCGTCGATCACGAACTTCGCCGTGCCGAAGTCGACGTCCGTCTTGACGACGGCCACGGCGTCGCCGCCGCCGATGTAGTACGTCTTGCCGTCGCCCGCGCGCACGGGCAGGCCCTTCTCGTTCGCCGCCGCGTGCGCCGCGACGATCGCGGCCTGATCGTCGGCCTTGCCGTCGCCCACCGCGCCGAACGCCTCGTAGGTGATCACGTCGGCCGCGCCGACCGCGCCGGCGGCAAACATCGCGCCCAGCAGAAGTACCTTTTGCATGTCTTTCTTTTCCTTTCTGTTTCTACAGCGCCTTGAGGAAGGCGACGAGCGCCTTTCTGTCTTCCGGCGAAAGGTCGCCGCCGGGCATCATCGGCACGACGGCGTCCAGGTCCTTCACCTTGCCCTCCGTAAGATACGCCTTGCGCAGGCCGAGTCCGCGCAGCGCGGGCACCTTCCGCCCGCGCACGACCTTCCGCGAGCCGAGTACGGGACCGTCATGGCAGTCCATGCAGCCGGCGGCAAGGTACACCTCGCTCCCGCGCCGCTGTTCGGCGGTAAGGCGATCCACATGGCCCGCGCACCAGAAATCGTACGGCGTACCGTCCGTCACCAGGGTTTTCAAGTACTCGACGACCGCGTCGACCACGTTCGTGCCCGTGAGGCCATCCGTGTACACAACCTGGAACCGCTTGGCGAGGTTCGCATCCTGCGCAAGGCGCGCGGCGACGCCCGCGAGCGGTCCGCCCCAGCAGAAGTGCGGGTCTTCGATCATCTTGCCCACGGCCGCATGGAGATCCGGCAGGCTCCCGTCGTGGAGGTACGACGTGGCGAACGCGGCGTTGTACACGGAACGCGTCAGTACGCCGTGGTGGACCTTCGAATCCGTGCCGCCGGCCCCCAGATGGTGGCAGGCGCCGCACACAAGGCCCTGCGAAATCTGCGAACGCGTAAGGCGCCGGTCGTTGAACAGCGCCCGCCCCAGCTTGGCGCGTCCCTGATGGTAGGGGAGTTCTGGCGGGAGGGGCACGAACAGGCGCGTGCCGGGCGCGTCGATTCCGAACTGCCGGTAAAGCGCCTCCCGCGCGGCGGCCGCCTCCGCCTCCAGCCGGGCCGCCTCGGCGGCCGCGGCCTGCCGTTGGGCCTGCCGGTACCACGCCACAAGGGCCGCCGCCACGAGGACAAGAACCACGCACGCACCGACGGTCGACCAGAGAACGCGCCGCGTCATCTCAACGGCTCCTTTCCTTGAAAATCGGCAACGAAACGCCGTCGACGCGCTCCATCTCCGGGAACTCCGGACTCCACACGCGCGCCGAGTCGAAGAGCGACCGGAACAGGTCGCGGAATCCCTTGACGTACCGTTCGTTGTGCAGCTGGTCGATGGCCGTCTTGCGGTCGCTCCTGACCGTCGGCTTGGCGCCGCGCGCCGCCTCCTCGGCCGCGCGTTTCCGCAGCTCGGCCATCCGTGCCTCGATCTCCTGCGTCGTCACGCTGATCTTCTCGCGAACCTCGCGCGCCGTGAATTTTCCGACGCGGATCTCGGAACGGAAGTCGTCCCATTTCAGCGCCTCGGGCAGCACGCCCTCCTTGAAGAACTGACCGACGGTCAGCCGGTGGGGCTTCAGCGCGCGGGCCTTCCGCTCCATCTGCTCCTTCTCGTCGTCGGACGTGACGAGGAACCCGCGCCGCGCGGCCTCCGCGCGCATCACGGCCTTGACGATCCACGTCTGCGCCTCGTGGCGGCGGAGCGCAGGCAAGATCGACGCCTCGCGCTCCTTCGGCGGCGCAAGGCCCCTCCGGCGCAGGTCGTCCAGCGTGTTCAACACGCGCAAGTCCAGTTCCGCGGACGTCACGACCTGCCCGGCGGCCGCCACGGACACGCGCGCGGGACGCCACCCCCACAGCCACGCGTAGAGCGCCGTGCCCGTGTCGAGCCCCTCCAGCTCCGGAAACTCAGGGCACCGCACCTCGGCCCGCTCGCGCAGCGGCCGGTAGAACTCCGGAAAAGTCTTCGTGAGCAGGCCGTCCTTGACGAATGTGTGGATGAGCAGGCCCTCCTGGAGATCCCGCCGGCGCGCCTCCTCCGGCAACGGCCCCTCCGTGAAGAATTGCTCGGGCGTGACGCCGCGACTCGCAAGCCAGGCCGTCAGGATGCTCTTCGCCTCGCGTTCGTCCGCCTCGGCGACCGACACGTTCCGCTGCACCGCCTCGTCGAGGAGCACCTGCTTGGCGATCCAGGTCCGCACCGTCTCGCGCCGGTCGCCGCCGAGCGCTTCGGCGCGGAGATCCAGCTCGCGCGCCGTGAGCGCGACGCCGTTCACGGCCGCGGCGACGCGCCAGGGACGACGCGTCCACGCCCAGACGCCCCCGACGACAACTGCGGCGAGGGCGACAAGCACCACGACCCTGACAAGCGCCTTGCGCATCACGAAAACTCTGCAATCATCCCGTTGGCGACGCCATGTGCCACCCGTTCGTCCGTGAGGTGAGCGAGCACGACGAGCGCGAAGAGCATCGCCGCCCCCGGTCCCTGGCCCGTGATGATCAGGCCGTCCGCGATCACGGGCACCGACTCGACGGGACGCCCCATCTGCGGCGTGCAGGAGGGGTAGCACGTGACGGACTCGTCCTCGATGACCTCCGCCTTCTCCAGCACGGTGGGCGCCGCGCAGATGGCGCACACGAACCCGCCCTCCGCCTTCTGGCGGCGCAGACGCTCCAGCAGCGGCTCACATTCTGAAAGATTCTGCGTGCCTTCTCCGCCGCCAGGTAGTATAATGGCGTCGTATTCGCCCTCTAGCACGTCGTGGAGCCGTGCGTCGGCCTCCATCCGGATGCCGTGCGCGGAGCGGACGGCCGTGCCGTCCGACAGCGATGCCGTGACTACGTTGACGCCGCCTCGGCGGAGAACGTCGATGATGGATACGGCCTCGATGTCCTCGAAACCGTCCGCAAGTGGAACGAGTGCCTTTTTCATGGTGGAAAGAGTATAGCAGAATGATGACCCCAGAGACAATAGCAAAAATCAAGTCGTTGATGGCGGAGGCCTCCGTGTTCGAGGAGGACCTCGAGGAGACGTTCATCCTCGGCGGCGGCCCCGGCGGCCAGAAGACGAACAAGACGTCGAGCGTCGTGCGCCTCTTCCACCCGCCGAGCGGACTCCAGGTGCGCTGCGGCGAAAACCGCTCGCGCGAGATCAACCGCTGGCTCGCGCGCCGCACCCTCGCCGAGCGCATCCTCGCGCGCGAGCAGGGACGCAAGTCCGCCGAGCAGCAGGCCCGCGAAAAGAAGCGGCGGCAGAAGCGCCGCCGCTCCCGCCGCCAGAAGCAGCGCATGCTCGACGAGAAGCACGCGCACTCCGAGATCAAGGCGAACCGCAAGCCCGTCGACTGGTAGCTTGCGGCCGCCCTCGCGCTACCGCGTGATCGCCGCCTTCATGAACTTGGCGCCTTCGGCCGTGACCGTGACGGTCGCCGTGCCGTTGGCGAAGGTCGGCGTGTAGGTGGCGTCGGTCCAGGACCCCGTCAGGTCGGCGGCGTACCGCACCTTCAGCGTGCCGTTGATGGCGTCCGAGAGCGGAATCGCCGTCTCGCCCGCCGACGCGCTCACCGTGATCGTCCAGCCGGTCTCGGTCTGCTCGATCGCGTCGATGTGCAATGTCGGATCGACCGTCAGACGGCTCGTGCAACCGAGCAAGTAGGACTCAAGTCCGAGCTTGCCGTTCGGGTCGGCGATGTTGTTCGCCGTCGCCCAGGACTTGATGCTCTCCAGCTCTGCGGCCGTCGGCGCGGTCGTGCCCCAGATCAGGGACGCATCCGTGTCCGTGTCCCAGTCCACGCTGAACGCCGACTCGTAGAAGTAGGTGGTGAGTCCGTCCGCCGTGGACGTGCTGTTGTAGCCGCCGGCGATGTTATTGGTAATGCCCGGCGCATATGCGCTCGGTGCGATACCATAGGTGAGGATGGCGGTCTGCGGGGAGTTGAGGTCGCGGCCCACGAACGCGCGCACGTACGGCGTGACGCCCTCCTGCACCGTGGCGGAGAGTGCCGTGCCCGCCGCAACCGTCACGTTGTCCATCGACAGCGACACGCCTTTCACCATGCGGCCGATGAAGCCGCCCACTTCCGCCTGCTCGTTCGCGTTCGTCACGTTCGCGTCGATTGCGCCGGTACTGACGCCGTTCGTGATCGCGAGCGAGATGCCGCTCGTGTTGGCGCGTCCGACGAATCCGCCGACCGTCGCGATGCCCACGGAGCCGGACGTGTAGGTCGCATTGAGCGCGCCCTCGTTCACGCAGTCGACGAAAATCATCTTGCCGGGATTCTGCTGGTAGCCAACGAACCCGCCCACGGCCGCGGTGGCATCCGTCGAGTTGCCGCGCTGCACCTTGTCGAATGTCAGCGTGCCCTTGTTGCAGCAGTTCGAGCAGAACAGCGTCATCGTGTTGCCGTAGTAGGAGTGGAAACCGCCGAGCTTCGTGAACGTGGTGCCGACGTTCGCGAGGTTCGTGCAGGAGAGCATCGTGACGTTGCCCTCGCACCAGGACGAGAATCCACCGATGTTGTGGTTGCCCCACACGGCGCCGCTCACGGTGACGTTCTCGAAGAGGCAGGTCCCCTCGATGTCGCCGCAGAATGCGGCGCCCGAGGCGAGGTTAAGCGGTTGAGTGCCCGCCACGTAGGGGTCGGGTGAGGCTACGTCCAAGATCTGGAGGTTCTTCACCGTGCCGTCAATGATCGTGCCGAAGAATCCGCAGTAGCTACGCCCGGAGAGGACGAAGTTGCTCACGACGTGTCCGCCACCATCGTAGACGCCCCTGAAGGCCGGGGACGCCACGAAGTAGGCGGCACTGTCGTTGATGTTGCCGATGTCGACCCAGCGGTCGCCGCCGAGGTCGATGTCCGCGAGCTGCAAGAAGTGCTGTCCGGCCGTGCCGAGCGCGTTCGCGTTGTTCACCTGGTCGCGGAAGAACTCGAGGTCTTCGCGGTCCGCGATCTGGAACGGATCCTGCGGCGTGCCCGAGCCGAGGAGCCAGCGGTAGACAGTGTAGTAGCCCGCCGGGTCGGACACGGTCTTCGTGAAGTGCTTCGGCGCGAGAAGCGCGGCCGCCGGCTCGCTCGAGTACAGGCCGCCCCACACGAAGTTCGTGAGCGCCACAGCATCGGCCTTTTTCGGGTCCACGTACGCCGCGATGCCCGCGCCGTTCGCGGAGGTGAACGTGCCGCCCGCGATGTTCGCCTCAAGCTGGTTCACGCCCACGCCTTCCGGAAGGGTGTCCCTGTACTGCGAGCGCGGATAGCGCGTGCCTTCGGCGACAAGATAGAGAGCATCGCCCGTGTAGTCGCCGTCATCGTAGTTCACGTACGTGCCCGCCGCGCCGTTCGCCGTCACCGTCACCGTGGAATCGGCCGGGACGTTGACCTTGCCGCACAGGACAAGGATGCCGCCGCCCGCGGAGGTGAGCGTGCCGCCGTAGAGGTTGAGGTCGTTCTGCGGCAGCCACATCATCGGGCGCGTCGTGTCCGCGAAGGTGTAGACGGAGCCGTCGTAGAAGTTGATCTCGGCGAGCGTCGCGTTGCCGCCGTTGCCGGTGATGCCGTACTGGCCCGGCGTGGTGGCGGCGTCGATGATCGTGCCGTAGACGTCCAGGATTGCCTTCGCGCCCCAGAACTGGCGCGCGCCAGCGCTGCCGCGCACGAAGACGGCGACCGTGTCGCCGTTGCCGTGCGTGACCGTGGCACCCGCGTCGATGAAGCAGACCGCCGGCATGTTGGTGTTGCCGTCCACGCCCACGATGTTGAGCACGCGGCAGTCCGCCGTAAGCGAGGTGTCGGCGAGGAGGTCCAGCTCGCCGTGCACGAAGGCACCGCGGCCGGTGGTGGTGAGCGTGCCGTTCGTGACGGAGAGCCAGTTCTCGGGATCGACCGTGATCAGGTAGTCGTTGGACGTTCCGGTCGGATAGGACAACGTGTGTCCGCCGAGATCGAGCGTGAGTGTGGGCGGGGTATTGGAATCGAAGACGAGGCCCTGCGTCAGCGTGATGTCCTGGAGCAGGGTGAGCGTATCGCCATCGAAGGCTTCCGCCAGCGCGTCTTCAAGCGAATCGTAGACGGCGCCGCCGATCGCGACGGCTGGGAATGGGTTTCCATCGAACATCACGAGGTCGTCGACTGCGCCCTCGCCCTGGAAGCCGATGGCCTGGATGGTGGCGTCGGCAGTCGCCCCCAGCAGGCTGGGAAACACCTTGCCGCTCTGGAGGTACGTGACGAGATCCGCTTCCTCCGTGGCGTCCAGCCAGCCATGTTCATCTGTGGCGTAAGCCATGTATCCGGCGCCGAAGGTCGACATTGTCGCGGCCAGCTGCACGCCGTCCAGGTAGATTTCAAATCCCGTGAAGCCTTCGAGCCCCGCACTCCTACCCGCACTCCTATCCTGGCACTGCGTCACGTCGGCGAGCGCCTTGACCGTCAGGCGGTACCACTGGCCCGGCACGACGGGCGACGCGGTGTTCAGCGTGTAGTTCGTGGCGACCACGGTGGTTTCGGTTCCGTCGTCATTCACGTAGGCCGCGCGTACGATGAGGTTCGTCACGGGCGTGCCGCCGCTCGTGTCGATCTGTAGGCGGAGCGCCAGCTTGTCCTCCGCGCCCGTCTCGAACGGGACGGATGCCGGAACGGGAACGAACTGCATGAGCGTGTCGACGTAGGTGCCTTTTTCGGCGATGTTCTGCGCCTCGCCCATTCCCTCGCTAGACGCGGCGTTAAACGAGCGCCAGAGGGTGCCAGACGCCGTGTCGACCTCGAGGTAGTTGTCGTTCGGCGTGACGTTGGCGAAGAAGTACGGCCGCGAAATCGCGGACGCGGCGAGGTTGTCGCCGCCGAAGGCCTTCACAATTGAGGCGTCCGTGGCGCCTGAGGCATTGTCGTAGAAGAAATGGGGTTCTGCTTTCTCATAGCCCTCCTCGTCGTATTCCACTCCATTGACGAGCTGCAAGGACGTTGTGCCCGTGTAACCTTCAAAGCTGATTGCGTTGGGCTCAAAGGCGACGATGCCGAAGGCCGCGCCGGCAGCCGCAAAGACCGCTGCTGACAAGAAAGTTTTCATTCTTTTTACTCCCTGTTCCGTGGTTAAGGGTGGCGCGCCTGCGTCCCGTCAGAGGACACGGCCCGCCATCGACGGTTGCAAGTATAGCACACTGAAATGGAAAACGGAAGCGCGTGCCGAAATTTTCTTCACGTCAGCCGCACAGCACCTGACGCCAACGGGCGAGGTCGGCGGAGGTGGGCAGCGCCTTCTCCGCGTAACGCGACGCAAGGCCGAACTTCGCGCACTTCTCGAGGCCGAGCGGATGGTAGGGGCAGATTTCCTGCTTCTCCATGTTTCGGAGGGCGGAGGTGAACGCCCGGATCGCGGCGAGGTCGGAGTCGGAGTCGTTGAGGCCGGGCACGAGCGGACACCGGATCCAGATCTTCGCGCCCGCCACGTCAAGACGACGGAGGTTCTCGAGGATGAGCTCGTTCGGAACGCCGGTGAAGCGCACATGCCGTTCCGAATCCATGCACTTGAGGTCGTAGAGGAAGAGGTCGACGAGCGGCAGCAGCTCCGCGAACCGATCCCACGGCGCGTACCCGCTCGTGTCCACGGCCACGTGCACGTCCGCCGCGCGCGCCGCGGCGCAGAGCGCCTTCAGGAAATCGAACTGCAGCATCGGCTCGCCGCCCGTGAACGTGACGCCGCCGCCGGACGTGCGGTAGAACACCGCGTCGCGGAGGACCTCCCCCATCACCTCGTCCACGGACATCTCGCGCCCGCACACCTCGTCCGTCGTGACGGCCCGCTGGATCTCCGCCGCCTGCGACTCCGGGTTGTGGCACCAGATGCACCGGAGCGGACACCCCTTCAGGAACACGCTCGTGCGGATTCCCGGGCCGTCCTTCACCCCCCCGCGCTTGATGTCGAAGACGATGCCCATCACTGTTTCGTCCCGCGGTCGCCGCGCATGAGCGCGTACACCCCCGCCGACGCCGCGAGCGCGAGGAGGGTGGCGACGGACGCTTTCAGCGTCCAGCCGTAGATCCACGCGCCCACGGCGTACATCAGGTCGTACACGGTGAACGCCGCGATCGCGGTGAGCAGCACGCCGCGCCCCACGTCGCGTCCGTTCGCGCGCACCGCGTTCTGGAAGCGGGCTGCCACGGCGGGATCCGTCGGCCGCGTGAGGAACGTGACGGCGAGCCAGCTCGCGGAGGTGACCGCGATCGTGACGAGCATCCGCTGCCAGGGCAGCATCCCGGGGAACCCGAACTGCAGCACGAGCGCCACGACGAGCGACACGCCCATGCCTGTCAGCTCCGTCCAGGCGTTGATCCGCATCCAGAACCACCGGAGGAGGAACACCGAGCCCGACCCCGCCCCGATGAGGAGCATGAGGTCGAACGCCGCCTTCGCGCTCCGGAGGTGCGGGGCGAGCCAGCAGGCGAGGAGGAGCAGGAACAGCATCGACGCGCGGCCCACCCAGATGAGCTCGCGGTCGGCGGCCTTCGGACGCACGAAGCGCTTCCAGAAGTCGTTCACGAGGTAGGCGCTCCCGAGGTTGAGGTGCGCCGCCACGGTCGAGAAGAGCGCGCCCATCATCGACGCCGCCACCACGCCGAGCCACAGGTGCGGTACCTTCGTGAGCATCGCGGGATACGCCATGTCGCCCTGGATGAGCGAGGGGTCGACGTTCGGGAACGCGGCCTGGATGGACGCGAGGTCGGGGTAGACGATTACCGAGCAGAGGCCCACGATGTACCACGGCCACGGACGCACCACCCAGTTGAGGATGTTAAAGAAGAGCGTGCCGCCGAGCGCGTGGTTGTCGCTCTTCGCGGTGAGCATGCGCTGGACGATGTACCCGCCGCCGCCCGGCTCGCTGCCCGCCTTCCACACGTTCCACCACTGCACGGCGAGCGGGATCACGAAGACGACGAGCAGCGTGTCCCACGACCCGAAGTCCGGCATGATCGAGAGACGCTTCGCCGTCTCGGGGTTGCTGACGATGCCCGCGATGCCGCCGACCTCGGGCAGGCGCAGACCGTACACCATCGCCGCCACGGCGCCGGCCATGATCACGAGGAAGAGGCAGAAGTCCGTCCAGATCACGCCGCGGATGCCGCCGAAGAACGTGTAGACGATTGACGCGACCACGGTGATGAGGAGAATGGTCGACGGCGCGATGCCGAAGAGCACGACGCCGATCTTGATCGCCGCGAGGATCACGTTGCCGAGCACGAGCACGTTGAAGATCACGCCGAGGTAGAGCGTGCGCACGGCGCGGAGCACGGTCGCGGGCTTCCCCGAATAGCGGAGCTCGTAGAACTCGATGTCCGTCGACACGCCCGACTTCACCCACAGCTTCGCGTACACGAACACGGTCAGCAGGCCCGTAAGGATGAACGCCCACATGATCCAGTTGCCGCTCATGCCGTCGGTGCGGATCACCTGCGTGAAGAAGTTGGCGGAGTCCGTGGCCGTGGTGGCCGCGACCATCGAGAACCCGATCAACCACCAGGGCATCGAGTGCCCGGAGTTGAAGAAGTCGCCCGCCGTGCCGCGGCTCTTGAGCGACGCCAGCGTGGGGATGAGGGCGAGCAGGACGAAGAACGCGGCGATGACCGCCCAGTCGTATCCATTCAACAGCATGTCACACCGCCTCCCGGATGAGCCGCTTCACAACCAACTGGCGGAACGCCGGCGAGAGCGAGTTGAAGTAGGCCGTGAACCCGGTCACGCGCACGACGAGGTCGGGGTACTTCGACGGGTCCTTGTGCGCCGCGAGGATCTTCTCCGCGTCGACCACGTTGATGTTCACGAGCGTGCCGCCGAGCGCGAAGTGGCCGTCCATGAGCGCCATCAGCTTGTCCACGGCGCCCTCGTCGTCCGCAAGGCCGATGTCCACCTCCAG
>JAFRSR010000059.1 GCA_017427485.1 Kiritimatiellia bacterium | reverse complement strand
TCTCCATCTGCGCGCCCTTCGGCGTGCCGGAATGGCGGATCGCCGGCGCGCAGTGCGTGTGGATGCAGTTGATGAAGACGTGCTCGGGCGCGATCTCGGGCACGAGCTCGTGGACGCGCGCGCGCACGCGGTCCTGCCACGGGCCCCACACGCACTCGTTGTCGATCGTGCCTTCGAGGAAGTAGTCGCCGCCCTTCTTGAACGCCACGGCCACGAACTTCAACCGCGCGTGGATGGGATCCTTCGCGTCGGCGAGGCGCTGGTAGTACTGGCCGTCCAGCGGCACGCGCTTCGTGAGCGGCGGCGTGACGTCCGCCTCCGCCCAGCCGATTTCAAGCGTGCCGGCGGCAAACGCCGTGCCCGCCACGTTGAGCACAACAGCCGCCACAGCAGCCAACCTGGCCAAGTTTCGAGTTTCCATCACACGGTACCCAGCGCCTTCGCGAAGAGGTCGATGCCTTCGAGGTTCGTGCGGTTCGAGGTCTCCAGGCAGTTGGCCCACGGCGCCATCATGAAGCCCTTGAGACGCGCGGCGGCGATGTTCTCGCGGCAGAACTTCACGAGGCCGGCGATGCTGTTGTTCACGGCGGGGCCTTCCTTCTTGTACCGCTCCGACTTCCAGTTGGAACCGCACGGCACCTGGTCGAATCCGGCCTTGTCCAAGTCCAGGAACAGCTTGAGGATCTTGAGGCGACGGGCATCCGGCTTGTACTTCGAAAGGTCGAATCCGTCGAGGTCGCTGTAGTTCCAGTTGCTCTGGAGTACGCTCTTGGGGCATTTCTCGGTGAAATCGGGGTGGTCCCAGCCGTAGTCGCTCCACATCCACGGACGCATCCCGTTCGCCTCGACCGTCTTCACGAAGAAGAGGAAGTCGTGCCACCACACCTCGTCCACGCGCACGCACTGGTAGCCGCGCTGGAAGTGCGGCTTCTCCTCGTCGTAGCCGATGTGCAGGAAGCGCGGATGGTCGAACATCTCCGCAGTGTCCTTGATGACGTCGCGGCACACCTGGTAGTAGGGCTTCGTGGTCAGCATCCGCGAATACTCGCCCAGCCACGCATCGTGCGCGGCTGAGAAGTTGAGCTTCGGGATCGGCTCGAGGCCCAGCGTCTTCAGCCGACGCACCTCGCCGCGGATCCAGTCCGGCGAACGCGACCCCGGCAGCGCCAGCTCTGGATGGCTGGGATAGACGGGAAACTCGCCGAGGTCGATGATGACCATGTTCATCTTCTTGGCGACCATGTCGTCCACCAGCAGGTTCCACGCCTTGTCGCTGAACTTCACCTTGTCGTTGCAGAGCCGACCGTGGGCGAGAGGGCCCTTGATGTCCGGCGGCAGGGACTCGCCCCACATGTTGAGCCCCCAGTGCAGCAGCACCGAGCGGATCTCGTCGGGTGTCTTCGCAAACGCCGGGGCCGCCGCACACGCGGCCGCACCGGCCAGAAACGCTTTTCTTGTCAGTTCCATTGCCCTGCTCCTTGTTTTACCACTCGGCGACGCTTCCGTCGGCGTGCCGCCAGACGGGGTTCTTCCAGTTGTGGGGGTTCTTGTTTTCCTCGATCACGAGGTCCTTGTTCACCTCGACGCCGAGACCGGGGAGGCGTGGCAGCTCGACCCAGCCGTCCGTGAACGCGAAGTCGTCCTTGTTCGTCACGTAGTCGAGCACGGTCTTGCCCACGTTGTAGTGGATGCCGATCGACTGTTCCTGGATGACGGCGTTGTAGCTCGTGGCGTCGACCTGCAGGCAGGCCGCGAGCGCGATGGGGCCGAGCGGACAGTGCGGCGCGAGCGCCACGTCGTAGGCCTCGGCCATGGCGGCGATCTTCTTCACCTCGGTGAGGCCGCCCGCGTGGGAGAGGTCGGGCTGGATGATGTCCACGCCGCCCGCGTTCAGGAGCCGCTTGAAGTCGTACTTGGTGTAGAGGCGCTCGCCCGTCGCGATCGGGATGTCGGCGGCGGCGGCGATCTCCTTGAAGTCCTCCATGTGCTCGCACAGGACCGGCTCCTCGATGAACATCAGCCCGAACGGCTCCAGCTTCTTCGCGAGGACCTTCGCCATGGGCTTGTGGACGCGTCCGTGGAAATCGACGGCGATGCCGAAGTCCTTGCCGCAAGCGTCGCGGATCTCCTGCACGCGGGAAAGGACCGCGTCAATCTTGTCGTAGGTGTCCAGCATCTGCAGCTCGGCGGTGGCGTTCATCTTGACGGCCTTGAAGCCCGCGTCCATCTTCTCCTTCGCGGCGCGGCCGGTGTCGCCCGGACGGTCCCCGCCGATCCACGAATAGACCTTCATGCGGTCGCGGCAGCGTCCGCCCATCAGCTCGTAGCACGGCGCACCGAACGCCTTGCCCTTGATGTCCCACAGCGCCTGGTCGATGCCGGAGAGCGCGCTCGTCATCACGCCGCCGCCGCGGTAGAACCCCGCGCGGTAGATCGTGCTCCAGATGTCCTCAATGCGCGAGGGGTCCTTCCCGACCAGGTAGTCGCGGTACTCCTCCACGCAGGCGAGCACGGCCTTCGCGTGCCCTTCCAGCACCGCCTCGCCCCAGCCGCACAGGCCGGCGTCGGTGACGATTTCCACGAAGCCCCAGCGGGGACGGACGAAATAGACATTGACCGATGAAATTTTCATGGCATGATTATATCACATGCCAGGCCGTGTCCGCGCAAAAAAATGCGCGCTGTCGCCGGGGACGCCCCAGAGGACGGTTTCGCCGATCGACTCGATGCGGCGCTGGAGGCACCCGCGGCAGAGGGCGGCGTTCTCGTCGAGGCAGGGCTTGTTTGCGTACAACTTGTACTGCGCGCGGTACTTCGCGTCCGTGACGTTCGGCATCACCACGTTCGCGCCGGCGAGGAGGCCCTTCTCGCGTCCGAGCGGATCCAGCGCCTGAAGGGCCGTGGCGGCGGCGATGTTCACGTCGCGCAGGGCGAGGCGCGTGGCGGCGATCATGTTGAGGCCGAGGCGGAGCGCCGCCTCCGCGGACCAGCCCGACGCCTCGGCGGCGAGGGGCGTGTCGGGATGGGGGATGTAGGGTCCCATGCCGATCATGTCGGCGTCGATGTCGCGGAAGAACGCGATGTCGCGCGCGAGGTCCTCAAGCGTCTGCCCCGGCAGGCCCGCCATCACGCCGGTTCCCACCTGGTAGCCGCAGCGGCGCAGCGCGCGCAGGCACTCGACGCGCCGGTCGAAGGAGCAGATCGCCGGGTGGAGCGCGGCATAGAGCGCAGGGTTTGACGTCTCGATGCGCAGCAGATAGCGCGTGGCGCCCGCGTCGCGCCAGCGGCGGTACACCTCCTCCGTCTGCTCGCCGAGGCTCAGCGTCACGCCGAGCTTCAGCGGCGCGATCGCCCGGAGGACCTCCTCGATGAAACGCGTGTGCGCCTCGCTTTCGATTTCGCCGGACTGGATGACGACCGATCCGTAGCCCGACTCGGCGGCGAAGCGCGCACTCGCGACGATCTCCTCCTGCGTGAGCTGGTAGCGCGTGAGGTTCCGGTTGGACGCGCGGATGCCGCAGTAGCGGCAGTCCTTCGCGCAGACGTTCCCCGCCTCGATCAGGCCGCGCATCGAGACGCGCCGGCCGATGACCGCGGTCTTCTCGGCGTAGGCGCGCGCGTGCAGGGCGCGGACGGCTTCCGCGTCCGACAGCCCGATCCAGCCGGACAGCTCTTCCAGCGAAGGGAATCCCATGCCGTCCCCGTCAGGCCAGCGCCTTCTGCTCGACGAGGTCCGCAACCTTCGCGGCGGCGTCCGGCGTGGCGGCCTTGCGCATCGCCAGCGCCATCTCCGCCAACTCGTCGGGATGGAGCATCTTGTGCAGGATGTAGTTCGCCAGCGCGCGCGGCGTGAGGCTGTCCTGGATTCCCTCGTCCGCGCCGCGCGCCTTCACGAACGACTGCGCGTTGAAGTGCTGGTGGTTGCGCAGCGCGGTCGGCAGCGGGATGAAGAACGCGGGCTTGCCCACGAGCGCGAGCTCGAAGCAGGTGGAGGCGCCGGCGCGGGCGATCACGAGGTCGGCCGTCGCGAAGGCGCGGCCCATCTCATGCTCGAAGGCCTGCACGCGCGCGGGGATGCCCGCCGCCTCGTACCGCGCCTTCACGTCGGCCTCGTCCGCCGCGCCCGTCTGGTGGATGACCTGGAACGAACGGCCCAATTCCCGCTTCTCGATCTCCCGTTTCAGGAGGAGGAGCGCCTGTACGGCAAGCTCATTGACGCGATGCGCCCCCTGGCTGCCGCCCGTGACGAACACGCAGAACTTGTCGGACGGCATGTCGTCGAAACGCGGCTGGCCGGCGATTTCGTTCCGCACCGGAAGGCCCGTGACCACCGCCTCCCGTCCGCGGAGGTACTCGACCGTCTCGGGGAAGGTGATGGCCACCGCCGACGCATAGCGGGCCAGAAAGCCTACGGCCCGCCCCGGCACCATGTTCGCCTCGTGGAGGACCACGGGCACGCGCCAGGCAACCGCCGCCAGCACGGGCGGAAGGCTCGCGTACGACCCCATCGCCAGCAGGGCGTGCGGCTTGAAGCGCTTCATCTCGCGGCTGCAACGGAAACGCGAGAACAGCAGCGAGAAGAAGTATTTGGGATGAAGCGGACGCGCCCGCGTGGAGAAGGTCGGGCCGTCCCATCCCTTCAGCACGGAGCCCTCGATCGACCGCCCCGACACCCAGACGACCACTTCATGGCCGCGGGCCTGCAGCTCCCGCGCCACCGCGAGGCCGGGAAACGTGTGTCCGCCGGTGCCCCCGCACGCTACGATGAATCGTTTCGCCATATTCTCACTTTCCGGCCGTTACGCCCGTTGTGCGCGCCACGTCGCGCTGAAGCCTCCGAAGCGCGCCCCAGGTGAAGACGGGCAGGTCGCGCCAACGCGTGCGCAGGAGCCCCGCGAGCACGGGGTGGGTCAGCGACCAGAACTGGCGCAGGTCGTCGCGCGTGCCCAGCGACAGTTCGCGGTTGTACTCCACTGCAAAGGTCCCGTCCAGGTCGGCGACCTGCTGTTCGAGGAAGCGGTTGAAGGCATGGCGCATGATGCCGAAGAACACGAACCCCGCAAGGCCCGACAGGACGAGGACGCCCAGCGACTGGAGTCCGAAGAGGAATCCGTTGCGCCACCCGTGAGCGTCCTGAAGCGAAACGCCGCAGGCGTTCGCCACGAGGAACCCCGCCGCCAGGAACAACGCCACGCCGCCGGCGAACAGCGCCCGCGCCGCCCATTGCCGGCGCGCGAGCGCGCGGCGGACGCGCACCGCCATGCGCACGTGCATTTCAAGGCAGGACAGGTCCTTGTTCACCGCCACCTGGATGTTGTCCGCGCGGCGCGCGTTGGCGGACTTGATCTCGTTGACGATCTCCTCGCGCAGCGCGTCGAAGTCGTGCAGGTCGATGGTCGCGCCTTCGGCGGGCGCGCGGCCCGGCAGGTAGCAGTTGTAGATCTTCGGGAGGTCCTTGATCGGCAACGCATGGGCGAGATTCCAGCAAAGCGCCCCGTACGCGCGCGCGTAGTCGTACATGCTCGTGAAGCGGTCGCACTTGTTGAAGATCAGGCGCAACTTGAAGAAAAATCCCGTCAAGGGGCCCTTCATCGCCTCCACGGCCTCGCCGGTGGTGCCCGGCTTGTCGGGGTCGAACAGCATGAGCACGAGGTCGGTGATCTCGGCGAGGAACTTGATCATTCCGAAGAAGTCGTAGCCGCGCGAAATCGACTTCTCCGACGCGTCGATCATGCCGGGGCTGTCCACGAGCACCACGTTCTTGAGCAGGTCCCGGTTCCGCACCTTCACGCGCACGCGCTGGACGAGTTCGGGGCCGAAGTCGTTCAGCGGCGCGAGCTCGGCCGGCAGCAGCTCCAGCGCCGCGGGCCCCACGACGTCGCGTTCATCCTCGCCGTAGAGGAGGAACGTGAACGCGTCGTCCGTCGGCGCGATGCCGACGTCCTGCACCGACGCGCCGCCCATGAGATGGTTGATGAAACTGGACTTCCCCGACGAGTGGTTGCCGAGGAACAGCACGTACGGCGGACTGTTCGGCGACACCGTCGCGCGGCGATAGGTGTAGCAAAAACGGTCGGCCAGCGCGCGGTGGCGCGCATAAAGGCGCTGGATGCTCTCCTCCCGGGAGAATTCGGAAGTAGATGAAGTGGACATGGTGTGCTTATTGTAGCAGTTTCCCCGGCCCTCTGACAAGCCCCTTTTGCATTCCCCGCAAACGCCCTCTCCGGAATGTGGTATAATTTCAGCCGCTGTACACGAACCGCCAGCGGCAAGAAAGGAACAAGACATGAAAAAATTCGGAATGATCGTTCTCGTCGCACTCGCGGCGTTGGCTAACTTTGCGCGCGCAGGCGCGCTTGACGACGCGTGGCTGAAGGGAACCACGGACAAGTCCCCGATCTCCTACAAATCGGGCGAAACCATGGTCTTCACCATCGAGCCGCAGAAGATCGCGGGCGAGATCCCCGCAGGCGCGTACTTCCTCAAGTGGATGCGCAGCGGCGACGACGGCGTCACGGAGAACGGCCGTGAACCCTTCACGGGCAAGCCGTTCGTGTACAAGACCAGCATCGCGAAGCCGGGGTTCGTGCGCCTCTACGCCATGGTCGTCGACGCGTCCGGCAAGCCGTTCAAGAAGAAAGCCAAGGAGTTCACCGGCGATCCCTCGACGCCGGAGGGCCGGCACGCCCTGAAGAAACTCAAGCGGCAGAAGAGAGGCCTCTTCTTCGACGGCGGCGCAGGGGCGGACATCGACACGCTCCGCCAAGGCGCGCCCGAGCCCGCGGACTTCGACGCGTTCTGGACGCGGCAGAAGGAGGAACTCGCCAAGGTGCCGTTCAACGCGAAGCGCGTGGAGGTGCCGTGCGGCAATCCCGACGTCCGGGTCTACGCGGTGTCGGTCGACTGCACGGGCGGAATGCCCGTGACCGGCTACCTCTCGATCCCCAAGGCCGCCGAAAAAGGGAAGAAGTTCGCCATCCATATCGGGGTACCTGGCTACGGCGTGGGAGAGCAGTTCGCGCCGCGGCACCCCGGTGCGGACGCAATCGGGTTCAAGATCAACGCCCACGGCTTTCTCCTGCGCGAGTTCGGCGGGACGGACGAGTACTACCGGACCTACGGCGACAAGATCAAGTCGAACGGCCACACCTACGCCTTCGACCCGCAGCAGAACTCCAATCCCGAGACATCGTACTTCCGCGGCATGATCCTGCGCCTCATCCGCGCCATCGAGTACACGAAGTCCCTCCCCGAATGGGACGGCAAGAACCTGTACGTCAGCGGCGGCAGCCAGGGCGGCGCGTTCGCGATCTGGGGGGCCGGCTGCGGCAAGGGCGTGACGCGCGTCTCCAGCACTGTGACCGGCTTCTGCGACGTGGGGGCGGAACTCGTCGGGCGCCTGCGCGGCGACTGGCCGAAGATCAAGTACGTCGAGGCGCTCGGCTACTTCGACCCCGTGAACTTCGCGAAGCGCGTGCCCGCATCCTGCCGCGTCGACATCCCGCGTGCGGGACTCGGCGACTACACGTGCCAGCCCTCGGGCATCGCAATCCTCTGGAACAACCTCACGTGCCCGAAGACGATTCTCTGGATGCAGGGCTCGGAGCACGGCTACATCCCGCCGGAATACGAAGGCCGCGACACCGTCCGCCGCCAACGCGCCGAAAAGTAATCGCCCGACTCCGCCACGGCGGAAAGCCGCCGGTTGGTCCATGCGGCTGCTCAAAAACTTATCGATCGTTTAAAATCTGATCGTCTACCGGACAGTCGCCGCAGAAGTTGCGGCGGCCGCAGTCGTGGCAGAAGTCGCCGCGCCAGACGGAATCAAACTGCTCGACGAGCGGATTGACAAGTGTCGGATCGTCAGTCAGCACGCCGTTCTCGAAGTTGCGCTTTCGCTCGCTTTTCGCGCCCATTCCCGCGCCCGTGAGATTGGCCGAACCGAAATACGCCGTGCGCCCATCCACGATGATGCACTTGAAATGGACGCGCGGACACAGCATCCGCTCCATGCCCTCCCACAGCCCGGGATGGCGGTCAAAATCCTCCCGCCAGTTCGGTCCCGGTTCCTTTGCATGGATGAGCCGCAGTTCGACCCCGCGCTTCAGCATCCCGTCAAGCACCTGCAGGAACGGCACCATGTCGCGTCCGCCGGCATCGACGTACATGTCCTTGATGTCGGCCGTCGCGATCCACAGCCGTTCACGCGCCTGCGGCACGGTCTCGCGGATCACCCGCTCGTAGATTTCACGGTTGGAGAGGAATGTGGTCATGCGATGAGCGACCGATAGACATTCGCGTCACGTCCCGAGAAACAGCAGAAGATCACCTCCATCTCCGGTTGCGCAGGATCGCGACCCTCCCCCAGAAACGCCTTCACCTCGCGTACGGCGATCTGCGCGGCTTCTTCTTTCGGGTAGCCGTAGATGCCTGTGGAGATACAGGGAAAGGCGATGGAGGTGCAACTGTTCTCCACCGCGAGTGCGAGGGAGTTGCGGTAGCAGGCGGCAAGTTTTTCCGGCTCGCCATGCTGACCGTCGCGGTAAACCGGCCCGACCGTGTGGATCACGAACTTCGCGGGCAGCTTGAAGCCCGGCGTGATCCGCGCCTCGCCCGTCGGGCAGCGCACGCCCGGACGCACCTCCGGCACCTTGAGGCACGCCTCGTAGAGCTCGTCGCCAGCAGCCCAGTGAATCGCGCCGTCCACACCGCCGCCGCCCAGCATCACCTGGTTCGCCGCGTTGACGATGGCGTCCACTGCCAACGTCGTGATATCGCCTTGGACGATCTTGATCATGGTTGCACCTCCGTTTATGATTTTCTGCAAAAAGCGCAGCGTTTCCTTGCGCGTAGTTTAGGCGCGACTTGCGACTAATCCTAAGAACAAACGATCAGCGTAACGCCACCGATCACGGCGAGCTGCCGCTCGTCAGCGATGACCAGACGATCGCCCTTCTTCACCGCGAGGCAATTCACTTCGCCCGCACCATCCGTGACAACCGCAACTGCGCGGTCGCGCGGCAACGCGACCCTCCCGCCGTCCGTCACGCGCCACATTGCGAACTTGTCCGTCAGTTCTGGTCCGAGGATTTGCGTAACGGGAGGGACGCGCTCCTGCGCGTCCGTATGGGGAGCCGCCGTCTCGGCGGCTCGCCGCACATACCGCGCGCATGTCTCTTCAAAGGTGTGCCCTTCGTATTCGTACACTTCGAACATGGCCTCCCAGCCGACGCCGCCGTGCATCTTCGCGTCGGGGATGCGCCGCCCCGACGGCGTGACTCGCTCTGCCACCACCATGAGGTCGCTCGGCTCCTGCAGTTCAATCATGAAGCACCCGCCGCCGATCGCGTGCGGCATGCCGCCGTCCACGAACACGAAGTCCCCCGCCTTCACTGGGATGCGGTGAAGCATGTCAAGAAGTCCGTCCTGCGCCTCGAACGCGGCCTTCCACTTCTCGCGCGTGACGCCGGGCTTGAAGCCGAGGTAGACGCATGCGTCAGGCGCCGTGCCCGGCAGGAAATACCAGCACTCCGTCTTGCCGACGGGCGAGTTAAAGAGCCGTTTCGCGCACGGCACGGTCGGATGCGCCTGGATCACCAGCCGCTCGTCGCTGTCCAGCAGCTTCACGAGAATCGGCAACGTGCCGACCACATCCTTCACGAGCCGCCCGTCTTCGAGCCGCCCCAGCCCCTCGCCCTCGATCTCAAGCGTGCCGTTGAACGCGGTGGTCGTGGACGCCATCCAATCTTCGGGCATGGGCATCTCCACTGGGACAACGGGCGTCTCGCCCGTTGACAGTCGCGACAGGCACGACCCTCCCGTAAAGGCGTCGATCCGGCCGCCACCGAGGTAGGTGCGCCGCACGCGGTTAGGTTGTAGTTTCGCAATCATTTAAAGAATAACCTTCATTTACATAATTAAATTAGCATAGACCGAATGAAGACAGGATTACAGGATTGACAAGATTAACAGGATTTTTAAATCACGCAATCCTGTAAATCCTGATAATCCTGTAATCCTGTCTAAAACATGAGCAATCCTTTCCGGAGACATGGCAGACAATCAGTTTGACTTCTCGGTCATAAGCAATATGCCAGTGCAGGGGGCGAGCGTCAACTTGCCGTCCTCCCATTTCGCCAAGTCCGGGTCGTCGGTGAGGGCGCGCGTCACGCGCCAGTTCTTCCACAGCTGTGGCGTGCCCGAATACGCGCGCCCGCCGTTGTTCACCACCACCACGCCGCAGCGGCCGCCGCCGAAACAGTGTTCCGACACGAACACGTTCTTGTCGCCAGTCTGGACGAGGCGGTTGACCGGACGCACCTTCGCCCACACCTTCCAGGCGTCGCCCTCGTACTTGCCCGCCGCGCCGTAGTACGTCTTCTCAAACGGAAACGCGAAGACGTAAACCGTCCCCTTCCCGTAGCGGTTCTTGAAGAACACGCCCTCGCCGTGCTGGTTCTTCGCGAGCGTCTCCGCCGTCAGGGCGTTGAAGCGACGTTTCACGGAATAGCCGAACGTGTGCTTGAAGTCGC
Source organism: Kiritimatiellia bacterium (assembly GCA_017427485.1). GTDB lineage: Bacteria > Verrucomicrobiota > Kiritimatiellia > RFP12 > UBA1067 > RUG572. The sequence goes on along the minus strand of JAFRSR010000059.1, from coordinate 6,460 downwards.
CGAAGTCGCAGACGTCCGCGCCGCCCGTCGCCTGACGGTACGCGACCTCGATCCCGCCGACCTCCTCCATCGCGTCGAGGAACGTGTCGTTCCACGAGAGGTAGAGCGTGGCGCCGGCGCGTACCTTCGCCTTGAGCGCCTCCCACCGCTCGATCGTGAGGTAGGCGCGGCCGAGCGCGTTGGGCAGGAAGTAGCACTTCGCGTCGGGCAGCTTCTCCTCGGGGTTCGCGAAGCGCGGCATGATGCCGGCCTGGCGGGCGAGGATGTAGCAGGAGTGCGCCACGGCGGAGTCGGTGGTGAGCACCACGGCGTCCGTCCGCGCCTTCGGAAGCGCGTCGAACGGCAGGGCGTCCTGCAGCGCGACGAACTTCCGCACCACGTCCACGGCCGGGTACGGCGTGCGGTCGCGGCGGAAGATGCCGAGCTCCACGCAGGGCTGGCGCCAGTTGTAGGGGGCGATCGTCATCCCCGTCTGGTCGTACGCGCACCACCAGAGCATCGCCTTGCAGTCGAGCGCCCAGGCGTTCCAGAGAAGCCCGCGCATGTAGTTCGCCACGCCCTTCTGGCTCGTCTGTTCCTGTCGGCGCGCGCCGTGCTCCTCGATGAACGCGGGCTTCCCGCCGATCTGCTCGAGCGCGTACGTCTGGGCAGCGGCGAAGGTGAGCGAGCGCACGGAAAGGAAATCGTCGTTGTAGGCCGCGCCCCAGAAGCCGTAGGGATGGGTGGTCGTGTAGTCGGAGAGCGACGCGTTCATCGCGCTCGGCCATTTGTCCTCGCGCGAGATGTTGAGGCCGTCCACGCCGATCACGGGACGCGACGGGTCGGCGCAGCGGATGGTCTGGTGGACGTACCTCAGCCACGCCTCGGAATGGAACGTGTTCTCGCTCTTGCCGAGGATGCGGGACTCGTTGCCGCTTTCCCACGCCGCGATCGCCTTCTTCGCCTTGAGGCGCGAGACCATGCATTCGAGGTAGCGCCCCTCCCACATAAGCGCGTACGGGTCGCTGAACGGATTGCGGTTCGCGAGCGCCGGCGGGATGTAGTTGCGGAACGTCATCTGCCCGGTGAGGAGCGGCACGATGAGGCGGATGCCGTGCTTCTCGGCGAGGTCGCAGAACTCCTCGAAGTGCTCCACCATGCGCTCGTCCACGCCCGCACGGCCGCAGGGCGTATCGGGGAGCGGCTCCTCCGAGTCGAACATCCGCGTCTCGTTCACCTGGTCGAACTTGTCGGCGCTCAGGTAGCAGGCGTGGATGGGCTGGAAGTCCGCCCAGTTGGGGAACACGCGCAGCACGCGGAAGCCGTTCGCGGCGAGGACGCGCAGGTCCTCGTCCACGGCCTTCGCGTCCCACTTGCGCCACATCTCGGTGGCGGCGTGGCTCGCCCAGTAGTTCGCGCCCAGCGCCATCCGCCCCGACAGCAGGAAAGCATCCTCCGCACGGCAGTCCCAACCGACCGCGCCAACGAGGCATGCAAGCGCGAAACCGATACACTTTTTCATGTCGTAGTCCTCCTAGGGAGTAAGTATATCAAATCCCAGCGGGTCATGCAGAAGCACGGTCACTGCGGCACAGGACCTTTGGGCGTCCGATCGCACGCGAAGGTGATCGGCGCGAGCGACGGCTTGGAGCGCGGACGCTCCGTACGCTTCCATGTCCCGTCCGGCTCCTGCACGAAAAGACCGGGGTATGTCGCCACAGGGAACTGCGCATTGCGGGACTTGTCCTCCACCATGAGTCGATCCGGCGCCACGCCTTCCTCCACCCACCGGACAAGGGCGCTGCGCCCGTACGCGGCGCAGGTCTTTCCGAGTCCACCCTGCGTCGCGCGCCCCTTGCCGCCGCCGTGGGCGACGCCCGGCGCGCAGAAGAGACGGCAGTGCTCCATGGTCTTTTCAAGCCCACCCTCGAATGCGCAGATCCGTTCGTAGTGCTCGACGATGGGCAACGGCGAGATCGTCTGGTCTTCCCAGCCCGCGATGACGATCATCCGGCCGCCGCGCGCGAAGAACGGCGAAAGGTCGGCGGCGTTGGCGTTGTACCAGTCGCCGTCGCTCTTCGCGAACTCCATCGCGGACTGCCAGTATTTCGCAGCCTTGCGCTTCATACGCTGTCCGAGGTACGTGCCGACCGCGAATCCCAGCGTCAGGCATTTGCCGTCCACGCAGAACGGCGTATAGAGCGCCTTGAGACGCGCGAGCTTGTCGCCTTCCGTAAGCGACGGCATCTTCTTCGCCGCGAGGGAAAGGATCGCATCCACCTCCTCCGGCGTGGCCCGCCCGTCCGCGAGGAACCGCCCCGCGTAGAACGTGGGATCGCTGGACGCCCGGTACTCCACCGCCGCGTCGGCCACCACCTGCATCTCCTTCTCCGTGAAGACGAGGTTCCCGTTCTTGTCATGCGTCGAGTGATACGCGAGCCAGGCGTTGAACCTGTTCGCCACGACGTTGTTGGCCGGCAGGTACGTCACGATCCCGTCGTAGTCCAACGGGTAGCGGATCGCCTCGCTGAACGCCTGCCGCCCGCCGCAGGACCCGCCGCTGAAATACGACTTGCGCGGCGCCTTCCCGTAGTACGCCTCGACCATCCGCTTGCCATAGACGGTCATCATGTGCGTGGAACGCCAGCTGTAGTCGCGCCGGACGGCGATCGGCCAGGTTTCGCCGTCGCGCTTGCCCGCCACCACCGCCCGCGTCCCGATGTCCGTGGTGACGGCGGCCGCCCTCGTCGCGACAAATGCGCGGAGGCTCGGGATGGAGCCGCCCAGGCTGCTGTTGCCCACGCCCCAGAGCCGCCCGTCCCACCGTTCGGGCGGCGGCAGCTCGATGCGGCAGCGGATGTCGCTCTCCGGCTCGGCCCGCAGCACGAAATCCACGCGCACCACGCCGCTCGTGCCGAGCGTCGCGACGTTCGTCACGGAGCAGACCGCCCCGTCCGCCACACGTGCCAGGCGATCCAGACGCGTCTCCTGGGCGGTCGCCGCGCAACCAGCCGTGACCGTCGCCAACAACATCAGCAAGTTCTTCATCTCGTTGGTCAGTCGACGGGGCGCCAATCGCCCATTTCAATCAAGCCGCGGATGGTGTTGGGTTCGAGGTTCCTGTCGCTCAGCAGGAGCGCGTCCTGCGAGGCGTTCAGCCAGGAATGGTCGAAGAACGCGGGGCGCTCGAATTTCTCGCCCGGCGAGAAGGGATTGTCCACCGTCTTGACTTCGCGGATCATCTCGCTGCGCGCGATGTTGATTTTTTCCTGCGTCCGCTGGAACTCTTGCTGCGACTGCTTCATGAGCGCGTATCCCTCGTTCGCGCCGATCATCTTGCCGGTCGCGATGGCCAGCATCATGCGGTCGCAGGCGACCTTCCACGCCTGGTTGACGAACGCGCCCGCGATCATCTGGCCGCCCGCGCGTGCGGCCTCCGCGAGCTTGCCGGGCGGCGCCACGGTCAGGCGCACGTCGTAATCGTAGCTCCAGCCGATCGCCGGGAGCTTCGGCATCGGCTGCGTGATGTAGTAGAGCGACACGAACTCGTACTTCGCCTCGCAGGACACGCCGCCGTAGGTGCATTCGAAGAAGCACTCGACCTTGAAGACCCTGTGCGACACGCCCGGAGCCTTCAACGTGCTTGCGCCGAGCTCCGCCCGCTGGCGCGTCTTAGGGGGCACGTCGTCCGTGAACCGACCGCCACGCGCGACGAAGTTGGCAAGGCCGGGAACGACGATCCCTGAATTGATCGTATTGGCCAATTTCTGCGCCATCAAGTTGGGATCTTGCCATTCCGCGCCGGACATGTTCAGCAGTTGCTGCTCTTCGGAGAAGGGAGCCTGCTCCTGCACGACCATGTGTTCTGCCGGATTGCAGAAGATGATGCTGGCCGTATACTGGTTCTTCCGCGCCGCCGCGTTCCACCTGATGCAGCCCATGGCGTCCCACCCCGGCTCCAGGCGGTAGATCGTTGCCGGGGCACGAAGCAACGGGTCGCACAAAACATACATGCGCCTGGCGTCGTACGGCTTGAGGGAAGCCCCGCCCGGTAGAACGGTCGCCCCGCGACCGCCGTTTACGGAAGCGGGTTCGGCATCCTTCTTTTTGAGAAGGCTGTCATACCAGTCGGCGTTCAACGCAATCGGCGCTGCCGCCAGCACAACGAATAACATTTTTGCTTTCATGGCGTTCATTATCTCATTTCCTTTCTCATTAGGCAACACAAATCATCATGCAACCGGCTCGTCCGGCTCCACGTGGATGGTGGCGTCCGTCACGCCGATCCCCGCCGCCAGCACGGCGGCCTTCACGGCATGACCGATAGAGTGCCCGTCGATTAGGGAAAGGTGGCTGTCGACCTGCACGTGGAGGTCCGTCTGGATCGTGCCGCCGTAGCGGCGCGTGCGCACGTGGTGGACGCCCCTCACGCCCGGCACCGCGCGCGCGATGCGCTCGATGTCGGCGGACGCCTCGTCGCAGTTCGCGTCCGTCAGACCCTCGAACGCCGGCTTCACGATGCGCCACGCCACATGCAGGATGAATCCGCCCACGAGCACGGCCCCAACGGAATCAAACCACTTCAGCGACGGAAAGAAGTGCGCGACCGCCACCGCCGCGGCCACTGGCAGCGAGCTGATCGCGTCGGACCGATGGTGCCAGGCGTTCGCCTCCGTCGCGGGAGAGTTCCGCCGTTTGGCCACGAGGTGTGTCCAGCGGTAAAGCGCCTCCTTCACGGCGACCGAGGTCAACGCCACGAAGAACGCCGCGAGCCCCGGCACCTTCGGCTCGCCCCACGCGAGCGTCTTGATGCCGTCCCAGGCGATCTCCACCGCGACCACCGCCACCGCCACGCCGATGAGCGCCGTCACGGCCCCCTCGATCTTGCCGTGTCCGTAGGGATGCTCCTTGTCGGCCGGCATCACCCAGTACTTCACGCCCACGATGATCGCGGCGTCCGTGAAGAGGTCGGAGAGCGAATGGACGGCATCCGCCACGAGCGCCTGGGACGAGGCGAGAATCCCGCCCGCGAGCTTGGCGAGCGCGAGCAGAACGTTCAAGACCGCCCCCGCGATCGTCACACGTCGGATATCAGCAGAAGGGTCAGACCCTATCCGTGCAGTAGCATCCGTACAGTAACTCATAGAACCCTTCGATACTTCTGTTGCGGAGAACGAGGATGCTCGGGATCGGTCTGCTCAATTAGGCCGAGCTTCAGCAACGGAACAAGATAATAATTGTTGAAGTGGTCACGCCGCTTGATGCCGACCGCCTCACGCAGCAGCGCCGGCTTCTTGGGCCCCTCTGCAAGCAATTCCAATATCCTCTCGGCAATCGCAGAATCGCCGCGCTCAAGCCGAACAAGAAACTCCCGCGGTTCTTCAATCTTCGGGTCTGATTTCGACATGCACTCCGAACTGCCTTCGTCTTTGGTTATCCCTGAAGTACGTTGCGATGCGATTTCGTCTAGCGCGTCACGAATGGACGCCTCATGCTTTTCACGGATCACCTCCCATCCGTCAGAAGCGCCGTACATGAACGCATATCCGCGCTGCGCCTTCTCGTCGCCCGCGCAGGCTGCGGCAAAGCTACACCAGCGGTAGTCTTCGGTACGATTGACAATTCCTGCTTTTACAGGATTGGCATCCACATATCCAGACGTTTTCCACATGACGGACTCTTCCGGCTTATGGTTCCGTTCGTGGTAACGCCCTTCCCACATCGTCCCGAAATGTTCGCGGCGCCCATTGTAAGACATCGTGAAGTGTTGCTTGAACGTGCGCATGAACTCGGCGGAATTCCACATCCGTCTGAGAAAGGACTCCTTGTACCTTGCGAATCTGGACACGTATCCATCGTCAACACGCGGAGCGGCGAGTTCCCGCGTCTCCTCGTCCCTCAGCCGACGCCATTCGGCCAGTACGTCGCTGAGCGAAGCGTCTCGGTAAAGAGCTTTGATCCGACGCAAAATCCCCTCCTCGCCGATATTCTCCGCCTCGGGAACGTAGATGTAAATGTGGATATGGTTGGTCATGACCGCATACGCCAACACGAGCACGCCGCTGAACTCCTCGACACGGCGAATCAAGTCAACTGTTCGCGTGCGTTCGTCGGGCGTCAGGAAGAACGCACGATGCGCAATCCTGCTAATCAGGTGGTAACACCGACCCGTCTCGATCAGACGACACTTTCTCATGGCGAATAGTATAGCATAAACAATCGTTACTGTACGGATGCTACTGTACGGATGAACTCTGACCCTCTAATATCTTGCGGGCGTGGAGCGCGAAGACGCCGCGCCCGTCGGCCGCGTAGGTTTCGAGGATCTTCTTCGCCACGCCCTCGTGGTCGCCGCAGGCGTAGAGCGCGCGGGCGAGGTGAAGTTCGCGCAGGCAACGCCCGTTCTCGGGACTGGAGCCGAACCCGCCCGACGGCGTGACGGCCGCCGCGCCCGGACGCGCCCAGCCGGAGACGCCCGGCT
>JAFRSR010000058.1 GCA_017427485.1 Kiritimatiellia bacterium | reverse complement strand
GTGAAATAGCCCGTATTATAGCACAGGCCTGCCGTGCGGTGCAACAAGGAAATGCAAAAAAATCAGGTGCCGCAACGGCACCTGACGTTCAGAACGCGAGAAAGCGCATCAACGTTGCGACTAATTTAAAGCCCACCCCCGGCGAAACCTCCCTGAACCAGTCCTCGCGCACGACGGGCGTCGCGCCGGAGGCGTCAACCGGGTGGAACGGCACCTCGATGAAGTCCTTCCAGATGGCGTAAAGGACGGTCGGACCGGTGATCGGCGTGTTCTCGAAGTCGAACTCGGGGCAGTCCTCCCAGTCCTTGTAGCGCGCCGTGCTCCAGAAGGCGAACATCTTGTGCGCGGTGGAAGAGTCGCGCACGATCTCCGGGAAAGTCGCGTAGCCGTTCAGGGTGGTGGTCTGCACGTACTGGTTGCGCGCCTCGTCGAACACGTACTTGTCGCCCCACTTGGCCTGCCACAGGTCGTGCGACCATTCGATGTCCTCGTTGTTCTTGTCGAAGTACACCTGCACGGCCCACTCGGCGTAGAGGACGTTCGCGCCATCCGGCGCGTCGAGCGTGTCCACGCCAACGTACTGGCCGGGGGCGAAGTGCGTGCCGGTGCCGTCGGCCCGCGTGTTCCAGCCGAGGAAGTCGAGCTCCACGTCGTTGCCCTCGGAGTCCTTCACGACGCAGGTGTAGCCGTCGCCGTTGCTGAGGTGGCCGTAGGCGTTGTTTCTCATGCCCGAAACGGTGCGCGTGGTGTCGGTGATGTTGGTGATGAGCGTCGGCGCGTTCGGGTAGGCGAGCGGCAGGGTGACGGCGGTGGTCGGGTCGATCGTGCCGCCGTTCGCGTCCGTCGTGAGGCTCACCGTGCGCACCTGCGAGTAGACGGCGTCGAGAATCAGCTGCTTGACGGGACGTCCGTCGGGGCCGGGCACGTTCACGGCGTAGGCGGCGTTGAAGATGAACGACTGGCCGGGGTGGTACACGGTGCCGTCGCCGTAGCGGATGCGCCAGCCGGCAAAGGAGTAGCCCTCCGGCGGTTCAGCCGTGCGCGTGACGAGCAGTTCGGCGCTGTCGGCGTAGATGCCGCTGTCGAGCAGTTTGAACGTCTCCTCGTTCTCGTCGCGCTCGACCATCTCGCCATCGCCCGGCTCGTAGTGCAGGCGGTAGGTGCCGAGGTGCTTCCAGTGGAGCTTGAGCGTCGTGTTGCGCTTCACCGGCTCGCCGAAGGCGTACAGCTCCTCGGTGCCGTCCGGCATCACCTCGTACCAGCCGGCGTAGCGGTAGGCGTTGATGACGGGCGTGTAGCGCTTGTCGATGTCCCGGATGGCGGGGTCGGACTGGTCGGTGGTGTAGTACGCGCCGCGTTCCGTAGCTTCGCCGGCCACGTACTCGTCCGTATAGCCGTAGCGCTTGCGGTCCTGCACGGCGTAGAAGTACGTGCCGTTTACGTTCTCCTCGAAGCTGCGCGTGACGGTGGAATACTCCTCGATGGGGTCGCCGTCGTACGCCTCCCAGAACCAGAGCGACTGCCCGTCCGCCAGCTGGCCGCCGTTCGGGTCGATCTGGATCAGGTACCATTCCGTCTCCCATCCGGCGAAGAACTGCAGGTTGTGCGACGGCATGGTTGCGTACAGCATCTTGTTCGTGAGCGTCGAGGCGGCGAAGGCATCCGCGTCGAAGAACACGCGCGTGGAGCAGGCCTCGTCCACGTACCATCCGGTGAAGTTATAGCCGGGACGCGTCGATTCCGGATTCGCGGGCACGTGCTCCGAGATGTCGTCGCTGTACTTGACGCTGACATCCTTATAGGTTGCCTTCGTGTACGAGTCCGTGAACTCGATCTTCTTGGTCACCCGGTCGTAGTAGAACCTGTTCACCGTGCCGGCCGTGATATTGCCGCTGCTCGGATAATGTCCGTTCGACCCGAACGTGCAGTCGGAACTGCTTTGCACGTAGCCGCCGATATCGTGAAAATCTTCGGTCTCGGTGAGGAAGTTGTAGTCGTGTACGACGGTCTTGTACAGTTTGTAGTACTTGCCGTCCTTTTGCGTCCCGTCGCTTCCCATCTCGTCCGCGCTGCCGACTTCCACATAATAGAGGATCGTTCCGCCGTTGCCCGTATTGCTGGAAAGCGTGAACGTGATGTCGGTGTCCGGCATGAGCTCGAACGCCGCGAGACGCTCCGTGTAGTAGGTGTTGCCCACCCACGTCTTGCCGGTGTATCCCTCGATCGGAAATACGTCCTTCACACTGGAACCGGCCAGCGCCGTGACGGTTTTCACCGTCTTGTAAGACCATCCCGATTGCACACGAAACGTCAGCGTGCGCACGTTGCGGTCGTAGTAGACGTTGAGGACGGTCGAACCGTTGCCGTCGATGACCTTGGCGTCGTCGCAACGGCCGTAGTGGAAGTTCTCGTAACTGTATTGCTTGTACTTGTCGGGTACGGACACGAGCGTCGCGGACGTGGCCGTGTTCGTGGAACTCTCGACGAAGTCGTACGACTTCTCCGCGTCGGCGAGGTTCGCGGCGTCCGTCGCTTTCTGCTGCCAGATCACCACGGTGTAGCGCGTGGGGGCCGCCGTCCAGCGGCCGTAGAGGGTGACGTTGGCGTCCAGCATCAGGTTGCCGCCGGAGATGTGGCCGTCCCAGCCGGAGAGGTTGGCGGAGGTGACGAGCGAGCCGTCGTTGTTCGAGACGCGGACGCCCGTGACACCGGCAACGTCGTTCGAGGTGGTCCACCAACCGTTGAAGGTGTAGCCTGTGCGCAGCGGCACCGGGAAGGCGTTTGTGCCCTCGTCGGCGTAGTAGAAGCGCGGCGGGATGTACGTCGCGCCCTCGCCCGTCGGTGCCGCCTTGAACGTGAGCCAGTTGATATTCACGAACACGGGGAAGAGATGGCGCGGCGTGGCCTCGGTATCCTTCTGGCGCGTGAAGGTGAAGGGGCTTTCTTCGATCTTGATTGTGTTGCCGTTCACGTCCATGGACGCGCCGGGCATTACCTGGTTCGTGGACCAGCCGCGGAAGATCATGCGCGGGGTGGTGTTTTCGTGGGTGGAGCCCTCGTCCTGCGTGTCGTCATAGGTCACTTTCAGGTCGCTGATGTCCACGGAGGTCTGCATCACGCCCGGCTCGATTTCGGTCATGATGCCGCGGCGGACGGCGGTGATGGGCCAGACGCCGCTGACGGGCTGCTCGTGGAAGATCACGTAGCCCACGCGGTCGAACTGGGAGCGCAGCACGTACTCGTGTTCGCCCGTCTCGCCGTCGTTGAACACGATCGGAGCCTCGAAGTCGAACGGGGTCGTGGCGTAGCCGTCGGCGTCGTATGTGATACCGTCCACGGTCTTGTTCGCGTTGTTCGTTGAATAGAGGTACCAGCCCATGAACGTACGGCCGAGCGGCGAGGGAAGCGCCTCGGGGCGGACGAGGAACTGATTGTTCGTGACGATCTGCCGGAACGTGTAGTTGCCCTCCAGCGTCTTGAAGTAACGCGGGACGTACGTGTTGTAGGTCGTGTTCGACGTCACGCCGTCTTCGAGGAACTTGTTGAAGTCGAGGCTGTAGAAGTCGTAGAGGCGGCGGGCGGGATCGCTGTCCGTCGTATGGACCGCGCCTTCGGTGATGGCGTACACGGAAAAGCCCTCGGCGGAGAACCAGAAGGCCGTGACCGCCGTCTTTTCTTTATTATAGGTGAAACCGTAGCGGGAGGCGGGAAGTTCCTCGACTTCGCCGTCGTCGGAGAGGTGGACCACGCCGAGGGTCGAGGCGGCGGTGATCGCCACCGGCTCGTCCAGATCGACCGTCACGCGCACGGAGTCGCCCGCGTCCGGCTGCCACTTGCGGCCGCCGTGGCGGATGGAGATGTCGTAGGAGGCGAGGACGTTGGGGGCCTGAAGCGGCGAGACGCCGCTTCCCCCAGCAGGGCCGCGCTTCGAACCGAAGCCCTTGCGCTTGGACCAGCCTTGGTGGATCTTGCGCTTCACGTCGTCGGGGCGCTTGCGCTCAATGGACACCTCTGCGCCTTCGGGAAAATGCTTCTTGCCGCCTTGTATGTTGATGCGGCCAAACGAACCACGCCGGCTCAGACGAGATGACATCTCGCCGTGCGATCGCGGCGTCCCCTCCTGTGCGGAGGGCCGAGCAACTGCCGATACGCCGACCAAGACGGCCAGCGCCAGCAGCCACATCTGCAGCACTCTCTTCATCTGTCTTCTCCTTCCTTGCATCTACAATAATACCATTCCGTGGCGGCAGATGCAAAAAATCGCCACAAAACCACAACGAGAGACCCCAGAACTTACATAATTTCCTTCAGTTCGAGAGCGACCGTTTACCTCGCTCCGGCAAAACCTACAATGCCGTGCGAGGTGGTAGTATATCAAAATGGACTCCCGTAGGCAAGTTTCTGACACAACAAAAAATAGCAAAAACAACAAAATGTCCGTTCAGAACGGGAAGGTCTCCCCGATAACGTAGTGCGGCTTGATTTGCGGCGGTCGGGGGATACGTCCCCTCGTGAGAATGGCGAGGGCGAAATCGGCCACTTTTTCCCCCGCCTCGACCGGATTGATCTCAATGCGCGTAACCGGCTTGATGTAGACGGGGCCGATGCCGGCGTTTGAAAACGTCACGATTTTCACGTCCTCGGGGATCTTTATGCCGCGGGCGAGAAAGGCCATGGTCGCGCCCTGCGTGAACAACCCGTCCCAGAACAGCAGAAGTTCCGGAATGCTTGTGCGGGGCATGGTGGCGAACGCTTCGTAGCCGCAATGCACGATGCCGTCGAAGCGCCCCCAGCCTTCCTTGCTGCACGAAATGGTCATCCAGGAGCTGTCGATTCCCCTTTCCGCGAGCGCGGGTTGCGCGTCAAGCGTATCAGCCCCCTCGTTGCGCACCTGCGCGACGTGCTTCACGCCGGCCCTGAGGCAGTGGTCGGCGAATTGCGAGAGCGCCTCTTCGGGGGAGAACCGGATCCACGGGCGGTCGTCGGACTCCAGCTTGTCGCCGTACAGGAAGAAGTGGTCCACGCCGGACTCCGCAAGGACCTTCTGCACCTGGGGCGTGGCGCGGGCGGCGACGACGAGATCGGTCGCGCGGAGAAGCTCGCTCTCCAGAACGGCGAGGCTGTCGGCCGCGTCAAGGGAGAACGTGGCCACCGAAAACGCATACCCGGACGCCGTCAGCCGGCGGCTCAGCGTGTCGATCACCTGGCTCGGGTGGTATCGGCCCATGTCGATGTCGGGCAAGATGAACAGGACGCGTCCCCGCAACACGTTCCCCTTGCGCGACAGAACGACGGTTCCGACGTGCGGCCTGGAACAGACGTAGCCCTCCCTCGACAGGCATTCCGTCACGCGGCGCGCCTGGGCGAAGGTCAGGCCCGTCGCCTTGCACATCTCACCGATGGTCGGAAGCTTTTCGCCGCCCGTTATCCGCCCGAAGGTGATTTCCTCTTTGATGAAGCGGCACAGGGCGTCCACCAAGTTGGTGGCGCCGTCCGGCACGAATTTGAAATCCTGGAATATGTCGCGCATGGGAGTAGTATACAAAAGCACCCATCATTTCGCAACATCGCAATGGCAACAACGCACGCGTGACCCGCCGCTGGCGGGGAAGGAACCGGCGCGCTGGCATGAGACCCGAGACATGAGATCTGGCATGTCTCAGAAGGGGTTCCTGAAGCATAGGAGAGGGGGATTTTTTAACCACATGGAGGGGAATTTTTGAGACTCACGGAGGGGAATTATGATCCACGCCGAGGGGATTTTTGAGACTTAGCGAGGGTTTGAGCTACCTACATGGAGAGGTCTAGGCCGCGAGGCGGGAATCGATTAATCTAGTTTGAAAATGAGAATTGTCATTTTGAAGTAAGATTCAACTGCACAACATGCCAGAAACTATACTTGAAAATGACACATGGCGTTTTCAAGTAAGATTTGTGATTGCCGGAATACGAGAGATATGATATGATATGGCCATCTTGAAACGTAAAAAAGGATTCATGCAATGTTCATTGGTCGAGAAGAGCAATTGAAGCTTCTAGATGCGTTTTGGGGGCGTGATTCTGGCGTCCTTGTCACATGCCGCGGTCGACGTCGGATCGGGAAGTCCACGCTGATTGAAGAGTTTGCCTTGCGCTCAGGGGCGAGGTTTATCTCAATTGAAGGATTGGCGCCACACAAAAAAATGACGGACGCCATCCAGCGGAAACGATTTTGCGAGAAGGTCGCCGAATATGCGATGCGGTCAACTGAGGAATGCGAAACCTGGGCACTTGCGTTCTCCCAATTGGACGGATTACTTTCCGGAAACGGGCGAACGGTTGTCCTTCTCGACGAAATCTCCTGGATGGGCGGTTGGAACCCGGATTTCGCCGGATACCTGAAGGAGGCATGGGACAAGATGTTGCGCAAACACGTCAACCTGATTTTCGTCCTGTGCGGAAGCGTTTCGGCATGGATTGTCGAAAATATACTCAACAGCACGGGTTTTGTCGGACGCAACTCGCTCGACATCGAGTTAAAGGAACTTTCCATCCGCGATGCCGTGCAGATATGGGGTTCTTGTGCGGACCGAATGTCGACGCGGGAGAAGCTGGACATGCTTTCCGTAACGGGGGGCGTTCCGAAATATCTTGAAGAAGTCCGTCCTTCGCTGTCGGTCGACGAGAACGTAAGGCAGATGTGTTTCATGCCGAACGGCATCCTGTTCCGTGAATTCGATGAAACGTTCAACCAGGTATTCGGACGGAAAGCCAAGGCGCGCGGAAGGATTCTGCGGGAACTCGTCAGTCGGCCGCGAACGGTTGCGGAGATCGCGGCGGAGGAAAAGGTTCGGGTCTGCGGGACGTATTCAAAGACTCTTGAAGATCTGTGCCGGGCCGGGTATGTCATGCGCGACGACGGTTTGAATCCCTTGACGGGCAAGCTGATCCGGCGAGCGCGTTTCCGCGTTTGCGACAACTATGTCCGTTTTTATCTGCATTACATCGAGCCGCGCCGCGAGGCGATTCGCCGCGGATTGCTTGCATTCTCGTCCGTCGAGCAACTCCCAGGGCTGCAGACTTTTTATGGTTTCCAGTTCGAGAACCTCATTCTCAACCATATCAACGATCTGTTTCCGTACCTTGGCATAGACAAATCCCTTGTCCTCTCGGCGTTCCCATACGTTCAGACACCTACGAAACGCCACCGTGGATGTCAGATCGATCTCCTCATCCAGACTCAGCGCACGTTGATTGTCGTTGAAATCAAGCGGTGCAAAGAGATTGGGTACGAAGTTGTGGATGAAGTCTCGGAAAAGGTGATGCGCCTCGCCTATGACAAGACGCTGTCAGTACGGACCGCACTCGTCTTCGATGGGCGACTCTCGCCGCGCGTGGAGGCTGACCGCTTCTTCGATTTCATCATCCCGGCCGATCGGCTTTTTGGCGTCAACAGACTCCAATAACATTGGCAATTGGCAACACTCCCACATTGGCAACATTCCCACATTGACATCCCCTGCAGGAATCGGGTATACTTGCGGCCCACCTGAAAGGAATGAAAAATGAGAAAGCTCCTCTTTGTCTCCTGCCTCGCCGCGGGCGCGGCGTTCGCCGCCGAGCCCGCCGCCACCGCCGCCCTCACCGTTGACCCCGCGCAGGTGCTCGGCGCGATCAAGCCGATGCACGCCGTCAACAACGGCCCCACCGTGCCGCCCGTGCGCGGCGACCAGAAGCGCGGCAACTTCCTCGACTACAAGGCCGCCCGTCTCCCCTTCGCGCGCACGCACGACTCCATCAACTGCGTGTCGGGCGGCGCGCACACCTGCGACATCAACGCCATCTTCCCGAATTTCGACGCGGACGAGAACGACCCGAAGAACTACGACTTCGTGTTCACCGACCACTACCTCGACGCCATCCGCCGCGCCGGCACCGCCGTGTTCTTCCGTCTCGGACAGACCATCGAGCACGGCCCCAAGAAGTACGGCGTGCTGCCCCCGAAGGACTTCGCCAAGTGGGCCCGCATCTGCGAACACGTGATCCGCCACTACAACGAGGGCTGGGGCTGGGGCGTGGACACCGCCCGCACCACCCGCAACGTCGCCTTCTCGAACCAGTTCAACGTCGTCTACTGGGAAATCTGGAACGAACCCGACCTCGATCCGTTCGACGACGCCGCGAAGAACCTCTCCCCGCGCTGCTGGGGCGGCTCCACGGCCGAGTTCTTCCAGTTCTTCGAGATTACGGCGAAGCACCTCAAGGGCAAGTTCCCCGACCTCAAGATCGGCGGCCCCGCCCTCGCCGGAAACGAGAAATGGGCCGACAATTTCCTCGCCTACGCCCACGGCCACAACGTGCCGCTCGACTTCTTCTCGTGGCACGTCTACGCCCGTTCGCCCAAGGACATGGCGGCCAAGGCGGCGCGCATCCGCAAGCTGATGGACGGCCACGGCTACGAAAAGGCGGAGTCCATCCTCAACGAGTGGAACTACGTGAAGGGATGGGTCGACGACTGGGTGTATTCCCTCCGCGCCGAGTCCGGCGACCTCAACCTCAAGAGCGCCGCCTTCATCGCCTCCGCGATGTCCGCCTGCCAGGCGAAGCCCGTCAACATGCTCATGTACTACGACGCCCGTTCGTCCACGACGATGAACGGCATGTTCGAGCGCGTCACCCTCTGGCCGATGAAGGCCTACTACCCCTTCATCGCCTGGTCGAAGCTCGTTGACCGCGGCACGGAAGTTTCCTGCAAGGTCGATGCCAAGGGCGGGTTCTTCGCGACGGCCGCCAAGGGCAGGGACGGCTCGGGCGCCGTGCTCGTGGCGCGCTACTCGGACGACGACAACGTCTCCGACACCGCCAAGGTCACGCTGCGCGTGAACGGCACCTCGCTCAAGAAGGCGCGCTGCCACCTCACCGACCTCGTGCGCACCTACACGGAAGTGCCGCTTGAGCAGAACGACGACGGATCCGTCACGATCCGCATGCAGCCGCTCAGCTTCGCCCTCATCGAGTGGTAACCAACTTGGTCAAACCCCTTCAAGGGGATTGACGCAAGTCCCTGATTATGATACCATACCCGCGAACCTATAACAACTTATACCCACTTATACGCCGGGGCTCGCATAATAACGTATAAGTTCTTATAAGTTGTTATAAGCAAACGGAGATAATGTATGGACAGATTGAGAAATCCGTTTACGCCGGGAGCTGGTGCCTTGCCACCAGAACTCGCTGGACGGTCATCGGTCATGGACGATGGTCGGGTTCTTGCGGGGCGTTCCCTTCTCGGCCGTTATGAAAAAAGTCTGCTGTTGATTGGGTTGCGCGGTGTAGGCAAGACAGTGCTTTTGAAACATCTTGCGGAAAACGCCAAACGCGCCGGCGTAGTTCCTGTCGTAATCGAGGTACGCAACGCGCAAAGCGATTTCGAGGAGTTGGCCCTTCGCGTCAAGGATGCGCTTTGTACAATAGACTTTGCCAGTAAGGTAAAGGATTCTGTCAATCGTGCTTTTTCCACCCTCAGAAATTTCATCAAGACGTTCTCGCTCAACATAGGCGAGTTCGGGATAACGATTGAATCGTCCCGCGACAGTGCAACCACCGGAAAGCTGGAACTCGACCTTTCGGAAGTGCTTTTGGCGTGTGCGCGGGCGGCGAAGGATTCAAACACGGCGTTCGGGATGTATGTCGATGAACTGCAGAACCTGCAGATTGAGGCGATGAGGGGAATCATCGTCGCACTGCATTTTGCCGCACAGGAGTCGTTGCCGCTATATTTGGTCGGATCCGGACTCCCCTCCATCCGCGCCCTCGTGGGAAAGAGCAAGACATACGCAGAACGGATGTTCAATTATTCCGAGATCGGAGCTCTCGGCAAAGAAGATGTCGACCTGGCGATAACCGTACCGCTCAACAACAACGGACTCGACATCGAGCCAGATGCGATCGCAGAAGTGTTTGAAAGCACGAGAGGGTATCCTTATTTTCTTCAGGAGTATGGTTACCAGATATGGAACATCGCCGAGAAGTCTCCAATATCCGCCAGTGATGTGCGCCGCATAGCTCCCAATGTCCAGCAACGGTTGGACACCAACTTTTTCGACGTTCGTTTTGACCGAATCTCCAATCGGGAAAAGGAGTTCCTTCGTGCGATGGCGGAGTTTCCACAGGACAAGACAATCGCGATGTCTGATGTCGCGGACAGGATGGGGCGTCCGCAGAGCGCAATATCCCCCGTGCGCTCATCGCTGATCAGGAAAGGCATGGTGTATTCCCCCGCATACGGCGGAATCGCCTACACGGTCCCGATGTTTGCCGACTACCTAAGAAGAACCATGCGCTAACTTGCCATCACGGCCAACCATCTGGTATACTTCCGCCCTGTCAGAAAGAAATAAAAACATGAGAAGACTGCTCCTCGTATTCTGCCTCGCTGCGGGCGCTGCGTTCGCCGCCGAGCCCACCACTTCTGTGTCCGCCACCGAGTGGCGGCGCCTCGCCTTCCTGCCCGCGATCAAGCCCGACGCGCGCGTCTACCGCCACGTCGTCAACCTCGGCCGCACGGACTGGCGCGTGATCACGCCCCTGAAGCTCACGCTCGAGGGCGTGGAGGACGGCGTCTTCGCGTTCAAGATGAACGGGAAGGATCTCGGCGAGGTGCGTTCCGCGCCCTTCGAGGTCATCGTCCCGAAGCAGGCGATCAGGGGCGAGACGGGCAACGAACTTGAGATTACGGTGCGGACTGCGCCCGCGAAGCCCGTCACCCGCATCGTGCTCCGCGGAACCTACCCCACCACGCAGGGACCCCTGGTCTCCGAACAGGAGTTCTTCACGCGCTGCCTCGACACGACGCTCCCCGCGTTTGCGGACATCCCGTCGCGCGTGGCGTCCGGCGACCTCGCGGGCGCGCGGAAGATATTCGCCGACCATGTGCGGAAGAACCTGCGCCCCGAGGCCGTCCTCGGCGACTGGTACGCGAAGACGAACATGCCGGCCGCCGTCAAGTCCCTCCGGAAGAAGGCCGCCCTCGTGATGGACCACACGCTCAACACGCTGGGGACCTCCTGGCATTTCGAGGGTCCGGTCGAATGGGAGTTCAACCCCACCTACAACGGCTACCGCGAGTGGAACTACCACATCTCCTACTTCGACTGCGGCGACCCGCTCGCGGAGCTGTACCTCGTCACGCACGACGACGCCCTCGCGCGCGCGTGGCGCGAGCTTCTCCTCTCCTTCATCTCCTACAACCCGCTGCCGGTGAAGGCGGGGCCGGGCTCCACGAAGTGCTGGCGCTCGCTCGACACGGCCGCGCGCACGTTCTACCTCACGCGCCAGCTTCACGCCTTCATCTCGTCGCCGGTCTGCGACGACGCGTTCCTCGTGACGCTCTTCCGCAGCGTCTGGGAGCACGGGCTGCGCCTCCGGACCGGCCATGCCTACCGCGGCAACTGGTTCACGAACGAAATGAGCTCGCTCGCGCGCCTCACGTTCTACTACCCGTATTTCAAGGAGACGCGCGAATGGCGCAACTACGCCCTCGGACGCCTCCAAGCCGAGTTGGACCGGCAGGTGTATCCCGACGGCTTCCAGAGCGAGCTCGCGCCCGGCTACCACTGCAGCGTGATGCGCCACTTCCTCTCCGTCGTCGAGACGGCCGGCGCGCGCGGCGAGCCCCTGCCGCCCGCCTTCGCGCAGGGCGTGGAGCGGATGTTCCTGATCTTCCCCCGCCTCGCGCGGCCCGACCTGCGCTCGCCGAACATCAACGACTCGGGGAACGCGTCCGCCGGCCCGCTGGCCCGGTCGGCGCTCCGCCACTATCCGCACAACGACGTGATGCGCTGGTTCGCGACGGATCGTCGCGAGGGACGCCCCCCCGAATGGCTCTCGTGCGAGATGCCCTACGCCGGGTTCGCGGCGCTCCGCAGCTCGTGGGAGCCGGATGCGCTCTGGGCCTTCCTCGACGGCGGCCCCTACGGCATGGCGCACCAGCACGAGGACAAGCTCAACGTCCTGCTCAGCGCTTACGGCAAGGACATGGTCGTCGAGGCCGGCACCTTCGCCTACGACACGTCGGAAATGCGCAAGTACGTGCTCTCCACGCGCGCGCACAACACGGTCCGCATCGACGGCCTCGACCAGAACCGCCGCACGGGCTACCGCTGGAAGGACGAAGACATCACCCGGAAGTCCGACCTCGTGTTCCGCACCACGCCCACGCGCGACTGGGCGGAGGCGACGTACGCGGACGGCTACGGCCCCGCGAAGATCCCCGTGCGCCACGCGCGCCGCCTCATCTTCCACAAGGCCGAATCGGGCCTGCCGCCCTTCTTCGTGGTGGTGGACCGACTCTCCGCGGCCGACGGCAAGCCGCATTCCTTCGAGCAGCTCTGGCACCTGGAGACATGCACGTGCGAGGTGCGCGCCGACGCGTTCTCCGCGGACTTCGGCGGCGGCGTGTGGCTGACGGGCGCGTTCTCGCAGGCGGGCCTCGTGGACAAGAAAGGCCAGTACCAGCCGGAGTACCAGGGCTGGCTTCCCATCCACACGGGCGACGAACACGAGCACCGCGCCATCCACACGCCCACGCTGTGCGGCACGTTCACCGGCGAACGGCGCCTCGTCACGGTGTTCATGCCCACGCGCGGCACGTCCGTGCGCCTCGCCGGCGTGCGCGCCGCGGCCGACGCTGCCGCAAAGGACTACACCCTCCTCCTCTCCGACGGCTCCGCGCGCACTTTCTCCGAAGAGCCTGTCGCAAAACCCCTTGGAGCACTTTTCTATGAACTACGGAATACACAGAATACACAGAAATACGCATGTAATTGGGGATTGTGATTCCGTGTATTCCGTGTATTCAGTGGTTTTAAAATTATCTCCGAACCTTAAGGCAACTCATGGACAGCGACGTCAACCACAACACGCAGAAGAAGGCTGCGGTCATCAACGACTTCACGAGCTTCGGAAGGTGCTCGCTCGCCGTGACCATCCCGATCCTCTCGGCGATGAAGGTGCAGTGCTGTCCCGTGCCGACGGCCTTCTTCACCAACCACACGGGCTTCGACTCGTTCGCGTGGACGGACAACACGCCCCACCTGGACGACTACATCGCCGAATGGCGCAAACTCAACCTGCGCTTCAACGCGATCCAGACCGGATTCCTCGGCTCGCACGAACAGGTCGACTTCGTCCTGCGGTTCCTCGCGGCGTTCCGCACGCCCGAAACGACGGTCTGCGTCGACCCCGTGATGGGCGACTACGGGAAGCTCTATCCCACCTACGACCAGGGGCTCGCCGAGTCCATGCGCGGGTTCCTCGACGTCGCGGACATCCTGACGCCCAACCTGACCGAGGCGTGCTTCCTCGCGGACGAGCCGTACCGCACGGACATCACGGACGCCGAGCTGACCGCGCTCTGCGAAAAGCTCGCCGCGCGCCATGCTGGCCGGATCGTCGTCTCCGGCATCCCGCGCGGCGACACGCTCGTGAACTTCATCTACGAAACGGGACGCGGCACATCGATCTTCGTGGAGCCAAGGATCGGCGCCGACCGGAGCGGCACGGGCGACGTGTTCGCCTCGGTCATCCTGGGCGACGCCGTAAACGGCGTCGATTTCGCCGCGTCCGTGCGCAAGGCGAGCCGCTTCACCGCGGCGGCCGTGCGCCGGTCGGTGGAGATGGACATCCCGGAGAAAGATGGCCTCGCCATAGAAGAAGTGTTGCTTTCGCTTCTGGGAGATGAGGAGATGAGGAGATGAGGCAGTTGCAAAACCCCTCGGAGAACTTTTCTATGAACCACGGAATACACAGAATACACAGAATCACGCATGTAATTGAGGATTATGATTCCGTGTATTCCGTGTATTCAGTGGTTTTGAAATTACCTCAAATGATTATGAAAATCCTCCAAGCCTCCTAAACTCCAAAACTCCCAGTAGCGAAAGCAAGAAAAGAGAAGTCAACAAGAAGTCATAGGCAAGGGATTTAAATGACGATTACTTATCAAGTCAAGAACGCCGTGTACGTGAACCTCACGAACAGGTGCCCGTGCAACTGCACGTTCTGCCTGCGCCACAACGGGCCGGGCGTGTTCGGCTCGGGTCCGCTCTGGCTCGAGCGCGAGCCGACGCTGGAGGAGACGATCGAAAGTCTCGGGCAATGGGACTACGAGCGGTTCCGCGAAGTCGTGTTCTGCGGGTACGGCGAGCCGACGGAGCGCCTTGACGTGCTGCTTGCCGCGGCGGCGCACCTCAAGGAACGCGACCCCGCGCTCCGCGTGCGCGTGAACACGAACGGACTCTCCGACCTCATCCACGGGAAGCCGACCGCGCCGCTGTTCGTGGGGAAGGTCGACTGCCTCTCCATCAGCCTCAACACGGACGATCCGACGGAATACCTCGCCGTCTGCCGCCCGAAGTTCGGCGCGGCGGCCTATCCCGCCATGCTGAAGTTCACGCAGGAGGCGGCGGCGCTGCTGCCGAGCGTGGTGATGACGGTGGTGGGCGAGCCGGTCACGAGCCTCGAGAAGCAGGAGCGGTGCAGAAAGATCGCCGAAGGCCTCGGCGCGCGGCTGCGCGTGCGCCCGTACGAGCAGAAGGTTTGAAAGTTTGAAGGTTTGAAAGTTAATGGTGCAATGAAGAACCATGAACTCTCAAACTCTCAAACTTTCAAACAAATGATGACCTATCGTTTGACGACGGTGAGGAAGTTACGATCGTGCTTCCACTCGTAGTTGACGGAAGTAGCCATCTTCTTGACCATCATGATGCCAAGGCCGCCAATCGGGCGCTCTTCTGCGGGAAGCGCCGTATCGGGATCTTCATGCGACAGCGGGTCGTAAGGTGAGCCGTCGTCGACGAACGTCAACTTGAAGCCGGCCGGTTCCGCGAGCATCTCGACGTCCATCTCGAATCCGGACGCGCCGGAGTGCTTCACGATGTTCGAGCAGATCTCGTCAAGAATGACGTGTAGCGCAGGGGCGAGGGACAGGAGACGCTTTACGTAAGCATTTGAGACTTCGCTCCCCGCGTCAGGCGGCTCCTCGTGCCGGCATTCTGCAATTTTCTCCACGCATTCGTCCAGAAACGCCGATGCCGCCGCGATGCCATCCTGCGTGGAAGGGAACGAACCTACAAACCGCTGCGGGCGCGAGACGTATTCAACCGCAAGAACCGTCAGGTCGTCCGCCTGCGGGACACCTTCGGCGAACGCGGCGACGGCCATGCGCACGACGTTGCACACCGACTTGGGATGCGGTTCCGCGACGGCATTGACCGCATTCTCCAGCCGCTCTTCGCCAAAAAGACCGCCCTTGCTGTCAAGCGCCTCCGTCACGCCGTCCGTATAGAGGAACAGGAGGTCGCCGGGAGACAGCGAAAACGTGAAAGAGGTGTACTCAACGCCGTTCAGGAAGGCCAAGACCGACCCTGACTTCTCGGTCACGTACTTCGCCCTGGGGCCTTCGGTCCCCCGCGCTTTGACTTTCATCGGCGGATTGTGCCCTGCGTTGGCGAACGTCACCTGCCCCGTCGCCAGATCGAGCACGCCGCACCACGCCGTGAGGAACATGTTCGCCGTGTTGCTTCGGCAAAGCTCCGAGTTGACCCACGTAAAGGCGGCGGCAGGATCGCGTCGTGAAAGAATCGCATTCTTCAGCAGCGTCTTCACTGTCATCATGTAGAGTGCGGCGGTGACCCCCTTGCCACTCACGTCGGCGACCATGAAGACGAGGTGGGTGGCGTCGAGCATGAAAAAGTCATAGAAGTCGCCGCCCACGTCCTTTGCCGGAGTCATGGACGCCACCAGGCTGAAATAGGGATTCGCGCCAAACGGCATGGGCAACGCCGACGTCTGGATGGTCTTTGCGATTTCCATGTCCTTTGCCCGCGCCGCGTCCTCGGCGGCGTAAAACGCCTTGATGCGCTTGGCGTCATTGGAAATGCGCAACAGCAGGACCACAAACGCCCCCAGGACCAGGGCGAGAAGGATCGTCATCACCACCATGAGCACGTCGCGCGTGCCGTAGAACTCGGCCTTCGGAACGACCATGATGAAACGGTGTCCGCCGAAAACATAACTGCGGCAGAATGCCTTGTGCCCAAACAGGGTCTGCTCGAACGTCTCGTCCGAATCCGGCACGTTGGCGGCATCGAATCCGATTTCGTCGAGCGTCGGCGTCTCGCCGTCACCGAGGAAAGAGGAAACGAGCGCGCCGGTTTCCATGTCTGCGCAGAGATAGCACACGGTCTCATCCATCTCCGCATCGAACAGGAAGGCAAGCTGCGTGTTGATCATCTTCGCCATGCGCGTCTCGTTCAGGCCGATCTGAACGTATCCGTCGCCACCGGCGAACGGGACGCCGAGGTACTTGCGTCGCGAATTGCTGTACGCATGGCGGCGGAACGGCTGCGCGACGACCCGGGTCGTGCCGTTCGTCAGGGCGGCGAACGGCCTCGTCTCCGCCTTCCTGTTCATGTCGACGCCGATGCTGTCCGGGTCGTTTGACGCGACGACCCCCCCCGCGCGGTCCACGATGCTCAGCTCGTCGATGTCGAAGAGCTGCGCAACGGCGGCAACTTCCTCCCGCGTGTACTTGCCCACCTTGCCGAACCGGCGGGCGCATGTGACGGCCACGTGCTCCAGCATCGTGTCGATCGCGCCGTCCATCGTCAAACGGATGTCGCTGACGGCGTAATCCAGCAGGGCCTCGGTCCTTGTCCGGGCCTGGAACGTGCCGACGTGCCACACCGCCGCAAGAAGTGCCACGTAGAGGCAGATTGCGGCGACAACTATCGTCCGCTTTTTCACGGCTCAACCACGAAGACGGCGTTCAGGCCGGTGATCTCGAACACGCCGCGCACCATTGCATTCGGGTGGAGGACCTTCACGGTTCCTCCCACTGCCGCCATCGCCTTGTGCGCTCCCATGAGAACGCGCAGCCCCGCCGACGAGATATACTGGAGCTCGGCGAAGTCGAACGCGACCTCCTTCACGCCGTCGAGTTTGAGCGCCGCGTCAAGATCCGGCGTGGTGTTGGTGTCGAGGCGCCCGACGACCTTGAGCGTCAGCTTCTCGCCTTCAAGTTTCGTTTCGATTTGCATAGTGCTTGTCATGACGGTTTATATTTTACCAAATTCCGCCCCGTGATGCATCCCATTATGCGCGGGAGACGGCCTCCGGCGCGCGGCGAGCTCGGCCGTGAGCGTCCGCGCTCAGCGGCTACACCTGTATGAATCCGCCCTGCCCGCCGTGGATGGCGTCGAGCAGGACTTCCTCGGGGCTGGAGTACTTCACCGTGATCGCGCCGGTGTTTTCGTCCTTGGAGAGCCGTTTTTGTGGTCCTCGGCGAGGTTGGCGTACCAGGCGGCGAACTTGTCCATGAGGGCGAGTCCGGCGCGGAAGTTTTCGACGCTTTCGGTGAAGCGTCCGCCATAGCTGAAGAGCCGGCGCGTCTTGCCCTGCTGGTCAAGCACGGCATCCAGCGCCTCGGCGGCGGTGCAGCCGGTGGCGGACTGGTGAAGCGCAAACGCCTTGGCGTAGAAAGCCGGCAGGAAACGGACGATTTCGGGATTGTTGGCGCCGACCATCTGCGCGAGGATCTTGATCGGGGCGTCGCGGTCGTCCGGGCCGACTTCCTCCTTGTCCTTCAGCCCGTCTCGCCCGCGAGCCTTACCTCGCCGGCATTGTAGTCGCCCTTCGACAGGCGCTGGAATTCGTCAAGTGAGATGTTGACTCTTGCGAGGTTGATTGTGCTTGCCATGGTGGTTCTCCTTTGCTGAAGTTGTCTCCGTTCTGTCTACACGCCGCGCGGCGAAAGATTACAGAAGCGGAGTCATGTAGAGCGGAAGGTAAGTTACTTCCGGGGTGACGGACAGGTCGCCTGCGTGCAGGACGTATGGCGTATCGACGTACGGGCGGTACTTGCGGCGGAACTTGTCGAGCGACACTGTTGTGTAGTTCTTTGAACTCTTGACCTCAATCGGCGAAATGTTCTTGCGGTTGCCGAGCTTCGACTTGGCGATGAGGAAGTCAACCTCCATCCGCTCGCTGGCGTTCGACTTGTCGTATTTCGAGAAGAAGAACAGCTTCCGTCCGGATGCAACGAGCATCTGGGCGACGACATTCTCCACAAGCATACCCTTGTTGAATTCCAGTTTGTCGAAGAGTATCCTTCTGTGTATCTCATCTACGGCAACGCTGTTTTCGCCAAAGGCGTGGCTTACCAGAAGACCGGTGTCAAGCATGTAGCACTTAAGCGTGGAATCCTCAAGGTTCAAGTTGAGGCCAATGTTGGGTTCGGTCGCATTGTAGCAGGGATTCACGACCATCGCGTCCTTAAGCCAGAAAAGCGCATCCTCGTAGTCACGCATACGTGAATCTTTGTCGATGTCGGATGGTCGGAATTTCTTCTCGTGGCGCGACAGCCCAGATGGGAGCAGGTCGAATATCGCCTCAACCTTGTAGGAGAGCGCCCCCGCATGTTTCTGTATCCCGTCACGGTAGAGGGAGAGAATTCGCCGCTTCTCCTTGTCCACCTCGGCGAAATCTCCCTTTGTCTCGACGTACCTCGCGACGACCTGCGGCATTCCGCCCACAATCATGTACTGCCGGAACAGTCCCATCATGATCCTGTGAGTCATGTCGCCGAGCGGTTTCCTCTTCGCGAAGAAATCCCTGGTCACGTCCCACCTCACGTCATTCCCCGTCGCCCAGATGAACTCCTCGAAGTCCATTGGATACATCTTGACGTGCATTTCCTCTGATGGGATGAGGATGTCCTTCACGTTCTGCCGGATCGAAATGAGCGACCCCGTCTCGATGTAGTGGTACCGCCCATCCGCGACAAGATGCTTGATTGCCTCGCGCGCACGGGGAAAGACTGTACCTCGTCGAAGATGACAACGCTTTTCCCTGCCACAAGACGTACGTTCGCGTATGCCTGCAGGAGGCTGAAGAACGTGTCGAGGTCGTCAAGGTACTCGTTGAAAAGCCCCTTTAACTTCCCACTTGCTTTCGTGAAGTCAATCAAAAGATATGATTCGTACTCCCGCCGTGCGAATTCCTCGACAATCCAGCTCTTGCCGACACGACGTGCGCCGTCAATCAAGATGGCACAGCGTGTGGCATCCGTTCGCTTCCATTCCAGTAGCGTGTCATAAATCTTGCGCTTCATTCGTTTCACACAACTTTTTAACCCGAAGCGCAGACATTATACACGATTCCGTTGGATTACTCAAGGACGGCAACACACAATTCCGCGGGATTGACATGGTTGGATCTTACACGATTCCGCAGGATTACTGCCGCCATCCTTGACGCCGGCGGCTGGTAGCCCTGATGGTTCTCGCCTCGCCGTTGTTGAAATTGCTCGTTCTGTCTACACGCGAAACGTGGAAAGGTGACGCGTCTACCGCTTACAGTCCGTTTGAGGCGTCAATGCACGCCTGGCCGAGCCTGTCGATGTCCTCCTCCGTGATGGCGCGGACGACGGGTTTGCCTTCACCGTCCAGGACAGGCCGGAACTTGATGCCGTTTGGCGTCTGGTACGGTTCGGTTATCGGACGGATCGTGCCGACGAGGTTCTTCTTGATTTGGGCGGCGAAGTCCTTGAAGTCGTCGCTGTCGGTGAGATTCTGGTCCTTCTCGACCATCGCCGTCATCTCGCGCCCGATGCATTCGTGGAGGGGTTGGTCGTTGTTGTGCGTGGCGACGGGGCCGTCGCTGTCCATCGGAAGCGCCGTGAGCTTGAAATCGATGAGCGCAGCGGTCTTCGCCTCCGTGCAGATGGCAAAGCTTGTGATGGCCGTGAAGAACTCCTCGAGCTTGCCGCGCTTCTCGCACTCGATGAAGAGATCGATGGCCGTGGTCGCGTAGGACGTCATCACCCGCTCGAAATAGGCCGGAATCTGCGTCTTCGGATCCTCCACGTCGCTGAGACGCGCGCCGTACGCCTTGCCGTCGATGATGTTCTCCGCAAGGTGGAAAGGCATGCCTATCCTCTCCGAGACATACTCGTTGACCATGGTGAGCGAGACGAGTTCCTTTTTCCTGGGGATTCCGTTCTCGAACTTCCTCAGCGCGAACGGCTCGCCCCTCTTGCCGTCGCTCAACTCGTATTCGGGATTGTCGTCTATCAGGCGCGGGACCTCGTCCTTGACGAAGTTCATCATCTTCTCCACCTTCTCGAACTTATCGGCCACGCTCTTCGCATTCTCATTCGGCATCGCGGACAGGCGCGACTTCACGTAGTCGAGCTTCATCTTGTAGTCGGCGAAGTTGTACGTACCGGGGCTGAACAGGACGGCCTTGTTGACGATGGCATTGATGCGCCGCTGGGTGAGGGGCCTTCCGGAGGAAACGGTTCCGTCCGGCTTGATCTTGAAGTCGCCCGTCTTGAGCACGTCGCGCCCGAGGATGTCCTCAAGCTTCTTGATGAAACCCTCGGAGAATCTCGTCGTGCCGTCGCTCTCCGTCATGCCGGAGAGCCCGAAGGCCTGTCCGAGCGTCTTCAGAAGCTCCGTCCGGGCGGCGTTGTTCTGCGCCTCGGTCGCCTTGGCGCGGAACATCTTGCCGAAGAAGTTGCCGCTGACCTCGTTGTTGTGGACAAGCGAGGTCTTGCTTCCGCTGAGGTTGGCAATGGCGTTGTCGTTTCCGAACTGCACGTTGCGGAACATTCCCAGCTTCGCCGTGTCGATTTGCATGCTCATGTCTGGCCTCCATTTCGTTTTGACGTTGTCTTTCTGGCCTGTTTACACGGCACGCAGCGGAAGGTTACACCGTATTTCGCTGCGAATGCATCTGGTCGTTTTTGGGCGTCGTCTAGTCGGTGAAGCGGAGCGGAGTGGTGGTGACGTTGCCGTCAGTGTTGATCGTGGCGGTCCACTCAAAGGAGAACGGCAGTTCCTCGGGGCTGGAGTACCTGATCGTGACGTCGCCCGTCTCGTCGTTGCGCGAAAGCGAGAAGTTCACGGCGGTGTGCTCGTTTGCCTTGATCCCGTACTTCGCCAGGCTGATCATGTTGTCGCCGATTCCGGACTGCGAAAGCGCGTTCATGACCGTCTGCGCCTGGCGGACGTGGGCCTTGCCGCAGAGGTTGTCGATGTTGTCGAGGACCGTCTTGATGTTGCCCTTGCAATCTGTGGCGTTGGTGAAGATGCGCTCCTTGCCGGGGAAGCTGAAGCCAAAGCCTTTCAGCTCGGAACCCAGCACCTGACCATCCTTTTCATAGCCTACGGGGCGGACAAGGTCCCCGGCCAGGGCGCTGCGCGTGCCTTGCGTCGTGTTGGTGATGTCGCTCAGCGCAATCTCGCCGCTGCTCGAATACGTCGGCGTCGGGACCGGCTTGCCCGAGTCGATGGCGTCGAGGATGTCCTTGAGCGGCAGTCCGGAGAACGCCAGGGCGGAGGCGATCTGTCCAAGCTTGCCGGTCGTGTCTTTGGAGTATTTCTTGTACACCGCCGTATCGATGCCGTCCAGGAACTTGTTGATGGCGGCGCCGTTGTAGACGGCCGGCTTCGGCATGTCGGGGAAGCACGTCTTGATGATGTTCTTCGCGGTGAGCTGGCCCCTGCCGTGGAGCGCGACAAGCTCGTCCATGTGCCAGAGGGCGCGGCGCAGCATGGGGGATGCGTAGCCGGGACCCAGACTGCGGGATTCCGCGCCCTTGACGTCCTCTGCTTGCTGTCGGCGATCTCCGTGAGCTGGCAGAACATCTCCAATATGACGTTGCGTTCCTGCGGGGGTATGTTCATGAACGTTGACAGGCAGGAGGTATGCATCATCAAGCAGACGAAACGGCTGGCCGCGTTGTTCTTCATGCCGAACACGGCCTCGTTGTCATGCGACGTGATGTCGATCTTGTCGTTGTTCGCGATGAAATCGAACACGATCCTCTCCAGGCCCGCGCGGCAGTTGTCTTTGACGACGCTGCTGTTGGCGTTGATCCTGGTGGGCGTGTTTTCGTCGTCGTTCGCGCTGAGCCCCCTGAACCATTCGCCGAAGCCGTCCATGAGCCGCAGCCCTTCCTTGAAGTTCGCGGCGCTCTCCAGGAAGCGCCCGCCGTAGTTCAACAGGCGGTTCTCCTTGGAGCCGGGCGTCGAAAGCTGGACGATCGAGGTGATTTCGTCCAAGCCGGTGGCGGCGGAGAGGAAACGCGCGGCGCGGGCCCCTCGCCGAAGCGCGCGACGGCCGTCTCCTTTGTCGCGATGTTGTCCTGCGCGAACTTGACGAACGCGTTGAAGTCCGCATTGTATCCGTTGATGTCCAGCGCCATGGTTTGATCTCCTTTCCGTTCTGTCTACACGCGAAATGTGGAATGGTTACACGCGCATGAAGTCGCCCGGGAGGGACGCGCCCGCCGCAGGCACGGGAGGGTCGCGCTCCTGCGCCGCGAGCGCCGCAGAGATTTCGCCGGTCTTGCCCGCGAACCTCACGAGCAGGCTGGCGAAGTCCTCGGCCGACAGGCCCCCGGCCTGGACGGTCTTGGAGTAGATGAGCGCGTCGGCGAACAGCCCGATGACGCCACCGTCGGTCGCGCGCCCGAAGAGGTTCATCGAAAGCGCCTTCTCCTTTTCCGCCGCGCCGGCGTTCTCGCCCACCACGACCGCGAACATCGTGACGGCCTCCTCCGTGTCGCCGGTCGGCTTCACGAGCACGATCTCGTCGCCGACCGCCACCTCGCAGACGCGGTCCGCCGCGATTTTCAGCTCCACGCCGCTTGCCGCGGACACCTCCCCGATCAGCCTCTCGTATTCCGTTTGCATGGTTACATCGTCTCCGCCATCTCAGTGAATTTCTCCTAATGCCCTTAGAACCCGGCTTCGCCTTCGCCGGAGAGTATCTGGGGCGCGATCTGGGAGATCACGCCATCCGGCACCTGCGAGTAGTCCGGCTTCGCGGGGAATTCGATCATGGTGCAGGACGGCTGGTCGCGCAGCTTCTCGTTGAGGTGAGTCACCACGCCGTCCAACACGTTCATGATTATCCCGTTGAGTCTGCCGATCTGGTTGTTCGTGTAGAACGAGATCATGTTCCTGCCGGTTTCGCTTTCGAACGCCGCGAGCACCTTCTCCTTCCGCTCCTGCGGCAGCATGGCGACATAGCATTTCACGGCCAACGTCTGCATTGCCTGCGCCATATACGGGTCGTCGTCGTCGCTGACGGCCTCGCGCTTGAACGCGGTGTCCATGGCTGCCGCAAAGTCCTGCATCGCCTTGTGGATGTCCCCGGCGGACGAGTTGGCGTCCAGACCGTCCAGGATGTTCTTCGGCATGCCCTTGGCGGCCTTCACGATCGCTGTGACCGCCCCGCCCGGCGGGAGAGACCTGAAGCAGTTGTCGATGCGCTCCATGACGCAGCCGCGGACTTCCGCATCCTCGATGGCGTCGACCTCCTCGGCGAAGACGATCACTTTCTGCGCGAACAGGTCCAGCTTGTCGTCCGACTTGAGGTTGTTCGCGTTGTCGAGAAGGCCCTGATGCCTGCCCGCCGCGTCGAAGATGGCCTTGGCCGTCGGGTTCCCGTCGAAATTGTGGATGACGTTGAGCAGTTTCCCGTCAAGCTCGTCCAGTCTCGCCGCGACGTCGATGTCGGCGTAGGCCTCGCCGGCGCGTCTCTGGAGCGCGAAGCTCCTGGCGATCGCCGCGTACTTGGTCCCCAGTCCCTCGAGTTCGGGCGGACGCTGCCGGACGGCGAGATGCCCCGTCGCGACGTTCCTGACCGCTTGCCTCTGCTTTTCCTCGGTGGACATCGCGTCAAGCTGGCGAATGAGCGACTTGATCTGCCTTGTGCCGACGTTCGCCCCGTCGCCGATGCCGTTCAAGAGCTGGTTCGCGCGCTCCTTCACGTCTGCGGCGAAGTAGCGCTTGTCGGTCTGTATCGCCGTGCGGATCGCAACCAGCGTGTTCCGGTTTCTTTCCTTCACGCTCGACAGCCCGAGCATGGACCCGATCGCGTGCCAGAAGCCGCCGCCCCTCACGCGCGTCTCTCCGTGGGGGTCACTGTCGACAACCAGGTTTCCCCAGTTGGAACCATAGTTCCTCAGTTGATCGATTGTCAGTGCCATATCGCAGTCCTCCGCTTGCCGTTTTCCGGATTTGCTTTCTTCTGCCCTGTCTACACGCCGCGCGGGGAAAAGTTACACGTCGCACCGCGCTACTGGAGGTCCTGCGCGTCAATCATGATCTCGTTGCCGATGCGGCTGGTGTACTCCCCGCCCTGGCCGAGAGTGGCGCCCTCGAAGTCGCCCAGCATATTGTCGAGGATGTCCACGAGCGCGGCGCGCTTCTCGGCGTCTTCGGGCATCATCTTCTCAAAGATGACGCCGACGTTGTCGAAGAGGGTCTTGACGCCGCCGCCGTCGCGGACCGCGTTGGCGACGAGCATCTCCGCCTGCCCGTCCATGTTCTGCTTGCGCAGGGCGTCCGCCGCCTTGGTGATCGCGGTCTTCTGCACCTCCGTGAGGTTCTCCTTGCGGATGCCGGGCGCCTCCTTGGGCGTGGAGAGGGAGCGGATGAGCGAGGCGCCGTGGCGGATGGACTCCCAGATGTCGCCGAACCGGTAGCCGCGCGTCTCCATGTCCTTGCCCATGGCGTCGGCCTTGGCGAAGGGATGGAAGTGCGCGGTGGAGGCGAAGATGCCGAAGGTCTCGCACTTGAGGAAGAGCCGGCGCTTCGGGCCGCTTCCGCCGGCGTCCTGCAGGTGGTCGGTGTCCGGGATCGTGAAGTAGTGGAACGTGCGCATGCCGTTGAGGAGCCCGCCCGCGCCGGGCGGCACGTCGTAGCCGCGCGGCATGTTGAGATGGCCGTCCACGGTCAACTGCTGGTAGGGCTTCGCGTGGGTCGAGGTGCGGAGGTAGATGCCGGAGGCGCGGTCGAGCCAGCGCGCGATGCAGCCGAACTTGTCCTCGACGGAGAAGGACCCGCGGTACATGTACTCGCCCTTTCTCCGGGCGGCCGCGTGCAGCGCGTGGGTGAGCGCGACGATGTTCTCGTGCGTCGGCTCGAAGAGGAACTCCCTGCCGCTCTGGAGCGCGCCGAGGACCTCGCGTCCGCGCCGGACCTGCGCCACGAGAAGCGCCCGCAGCTCGCCCACGTCGCGCGGGCGGTGCACGGACGAGTTCGTGGTGACGAGGTCCTGGTAGTGGATCTTCGGGAAGGAGTAGTCCCGGCCGTCCACCGCGAAGGTGATCTCGTCCGGGAGGGTGGCGGGGTCCAGGAGCGGCCGCGTGTCGGTACCGGGCTTTACGTAGGGAGCGGGTTTCCAGGTCTTCGCCTCCTTGATCCCATCGGAACCTTCCATTCGCGCCTTGTATTCCTCCGGGTGCGTGAGCTGCTGCACGTTCTTCTCGGAGAAGGCCGCGAAGACCTGCTCGGCGCGGTCCAGCGGCACGACGAGACGCGAGACGCCGAGCACGTCCGTCTCGAAGGTCGCGCCGCAGCTCTTCGCGAGGCCCTCGAGCAGCTGAGAGGTTTCCAATGAGAGCGGCTTGTCGGTGCGGTAGAGGATCTTGTCGCCCATGAGGGCGCCCCGCCACGGCGTGCGCGTCTCGGGAACGACCTCGAGGTGGGTGAGGGCGACCTTGCCCTTCTTGCTGACCCACGTGGTGGGCGAGGTGAGCTTCTCGAGGTTGGCGACCGTCTCGACCGCGCCCTGCCGCACGGCGGGCGGCTGCTTGTCGAGGTCGTCGTAGAGGTCGAGGTGGTTGACGACGGCGCCGAGCACCTTCTTGAGGGACTCGCCGAACTCCGCCTTCTTCGCGTCGATGGCGGCAACGACCTTCAAGCGGATCGCCCTCTCCGCGTCGGAGATGCCATTCTCGGTCGGGTTGAACGCGGCGCGGTAGTCGTCGAAGACCTTCTCGAACGCGCCGGTCTTCGCGAGATCGCGCAGGTTGGCGACGCCGGAGAGCTTCGAGAAGAACGTGTCGTCGTCGAAGACGGAGAAGTTGTTGAAGCGCGGCTTGGCGCTCTTGCCGTAGGTGTCCTTGAAAGAGAGGTCGTCGGAGACCTGGAGGTACTTGCCGTTCCCTTCGAGCGAGTGGCCGGGGTCGATGGCGAAGAACTTGCCGCCGGCGAAGCCCTTGTTCTGCCCGCGCTTGCCGATGCCGTCGCGGTCGGCCGTGACGAGGAAGAACGCCTTGTACTTGCCGAGGCTCTCCAGCTGGAGATTAGGGTCGGCGCCCGCAGGCTTCACGACGCGGCCGTCCTTGAGCATCCCCGCCTCCAGGTCCTTGTAGCCGTCCTTGAACTTCGCGGCGAGCATGATCTTGGGGTGTCCGTCGGAATACTGCCCGCGCACGATCTCCAGCTCCTGCGCGGGGACGCCCGCGATGCGCGTGAGGTCGTTCGCGAGCGCCTCGGTGACGGCGCCGGCGGAGATCGTGTCGGCGGACTGGCGCGACGTGAAGCGGTAGATCTGGCCCATCTTGCGCCCGAGTATGACGCGCTCGGGGCGCATGAAGGTCCCCGCGTGGGCGGAGTCGCCGCTCGAGAACTTGCTGCCCTCGTTGTAGTCGAGCTTGACGATGGCGCGGTCGGTGAAGTGCTTGAACACCGGCGAACGCGCGTAGAGGACGTTGTCCGTGCCGTCGGCGTTCTTCGGCCCCATGGACATCACGGCGTCGCGGATGTCGACGAAGAGGTTCTTCTTCGTTTCGTCGAGAAGCGCCTTGTCGCACGTGCCGCCGCTGATCTGCGAGAGCTTTTCGATGTCCTTCGGGTTGGTGAAATAGTTCTTGAGGGCCGTTGCAAGCGCCTTCACCGCGTCCGGGGCGGGAGGGACGCGCTCCTGCGCGTCCGGTCGCGCGGGAGCGTGACCCTCCCCCCGGACCAGCTTCGCCGCCTCCTCGATGAGCAGCTCCGACGCGGCCGCCATCGCGGCGGGATGGGCGCGGCCGGCGAGCAGGACCTGCTCCCGCACGGTCTTGCCCTCGCACGCCGCGGCGAACGCCGGATCCTTCTCCTTGAGCGCGTCAAGCGCGGCGCGGCTCTCCGCGGAGTTCACGTCCGCCATGAATCCGCGCGTGTCGTCGGTCGACCAGTCGTTGCGGTAGATGAAGCCCGGCTCCACGCCGTTCGTCTTGAGCTTGTCGAGTATGACGGGATTGGTGGCCGAGCGGTTGACGCGCATGCCCGTGCCGAGGAAACCGTCCTTGATCAGGTCCTCGATGGACGTCTCGTGCTTGCCGAACGCCGCTTTGAGCCGCCGCAGTCCAGTCGGCTCGTTGTCCTTTGCCGCGTGTTCGGTCTCCTGCCGGCCGCCCAGCGCGTGGGTGTCCTCGTCCACGTCGTAATTCGGGTCGCCGGCCTTCTTGCGTTCGATGAAGTCCTTGGCCACGTCGACGGCCCTGTCGATGCGCGCGACGGCCCTCTTCGCGAGGTCGGCGTCGGTGGCGCAGTCCTTCAGGCTGCCGTCGATCGGCGAATCGCAGATCGTGGAGCGCACGAGCTTGCGCATGCCGTCCGAAAGTTCGCGGAACTTCGGGTTCGTGTCGAGCTGGCGGGAAAGCTCGCCGATGAAACGGTTCTTCTTCACCGTCTCCAGCGCGGAAAGGGTCGCCTTGACGTCCGACGCCCGGAGGGACTTGTGCATCTGCGCGCGCGAGCCGAGAACGGAGTCGAAGGCGTGCGTCCCGAACACGCCGTACTCCTTTTCAAGCGCGTCCTTGAAGACGGCCATCGTCGCGTCGTTCGTCTTCGCACCCTGCGAGAACACGAAGTTCCCGAGCCGCGCGGCGGCGGTTTCGCCCTGGCCCTGGACGGCGATGTCGCGCGAGCCGAAGAGGGTCTGGCTCGCGACGGTCCGGAAGGAATCAATGTTCAGCGGCATAAAGTATCTCCTTTCCCCTGTCTACACCGCGCTCAAGGGCAAGGTTACGGATGGATGCGGAGAAACGACGGATGGTGGTCGTCTATGCGGAACACGTCCACTGCGCCCGAAAGGTCTTCCTTGATCCTCTCCGCCCAGATGTCGCAGAGCTGCAGAATCTTCTCGATCGTAGCGAGGAATTCCTCCACGTCCTTCGCGGCAGTCTCGAAATCGAAGAAGTAGTTGTAGACGACGGTCTCCGTCTCCGGCTCCAGCGCGAAGTATCCGCCCGCCGTGTCCTTGCCGAAGAGCCCGCCCGCCAGAAGGTCGCGGTAAACCGAACTTGGCGCGCCCGGCGGCAGTTCCGCCACCTCGACGAAGCACAGGATCCTACCTGTCGCCTCGACGAACTGGAAGTTGACGTTGTAGGCGTCGTCGACCCTCACGCTCACGAGTCCCGACTCGTCTGGCTGGAGCGTCTCGATTCCGGTCGACTTCCTGACTTCCGCCATGAATGCTTTATAGTCGTCCATTGAATGCTTGACTGCCATCAGGTCTCCTTATCTTATTCCGTAAACGTCGGCATCGGCGGCGCCGCAAGGTTGAATGCGGCACCGACAAGCTTGCCGAGCTCGTCGTCGCGCATGAGAGCGGACTCCGGGACCTCGGCCGTCGGCTCGCTGCCTTTGACCGGATCGAACGTCGAAAGCCGGAGTTCGGATGCCGGCTGCCGCGTATCGGTCGCTGCTGCGTGTTCGACTTGCGTCGCCGGACTCCCGACTTGGAAGCCGTCCATGTTCTGTCGCACGCCGATGTTGTTGCTCAGATTGATTTCCATTTTCTCATCTCCTTGTGGTGATTCCGCCTTGTTTACACCGCATGCGCTAATAGGTTACACGCAAATCGGCAAGAATCTCCCTGAGTTTTTCCTTGGCGCGGAAGATTCGCACTTTCACGAGATTTTCGCTCACTCCCGTCTGATTTGCGATGTCGCGTATCGACATCTCGCCGATCTGGAAGAGCGTGTAGGCCTCGCGCAGGATGGGCGGAAGCTTCGCAAACGCAGCCGTGAGGCGGCGGCGCAGGTATTCCGTGTCGGAACCCGACTGCCCGTTGTCGGCCGTTGAGAGTCGCGTGGCCAGACTCTCCCCGTCCGCGCTTGCGCCGCCGGGCTCGTCCTCGTCCGCATCGCGAATTTCCCCGACGAACGTCAGCCGCGCGTTGTCGCGGGCGAGGTTCTTGCGGAGGTTGCGCGCGATGGTGAACGCGAGGCCGGAGACGGCGCTTTCGTCGTCGCGCAGGTCGTCGCGCATCTTCCAGATCTTCAGAAACGTGTTCTGGACGAGGTCGCACGCCTCATGGTAGGAGCTGCCGCTGGCGACAAGCCAGTTCGTCAGCCTCGGCGCAATTGCGCGGTAGAGTTCTTCGATGTTCATAAGTCCTCCAGCGTGACGCTGTCGAGTTCCTCCTCTTCCTTGCGGGCGTCCTGAATCTGCTTGGCCCATTTCAGGACCTCTGCGATGGGTTCAATGAGCGAATCGGGGATGAATTCCTCCAGCTTGCCTTCGGCGTAGAGCGCACGGGCGAGCGGGCGGTCCTCCATGACGGGAATGCCCTCCGCGAGGGCGGTCTCGCGGATGATCTTCGCCGTCTCCCCGGCGCCGAGCGCGCAGATGCGCGGAAGCGGCGCCTCGTCGGCCTTGTAGCGGATGCCGACGGCGAGATGGGTCGGGTTCGTCACGACCACGTTCGACTTCTTCGCCGCCGCCGCGGGGTCGGAACTGTTCATGATTTCGTCGCGGAACTGCCGTTGCTGCTGCTTGACCTCGGCGGAACCCTCCATTTCCTTGTATTCGCGCTTCACCTCGTCCTTCGTCATCATCATCTGCTTGGTGAAGTTCCGCCCCTGGAAGAGCCGGTCCACGATGGCGATCACGATATACCCGAAGGCGGTATAGACGGCGAGGCGTTTCAGCATCAGCTTGAGGCACGGGAAGATGTCGCCCACCGTACCGTAGCACATCGTGAGCAGTTCCGGCACGCTCGCCCAGATGATCTTGTAGAGAAGATAGCCGAGGAAGCACACCTTCACGACGTTCTTCAGGAACTCGAAGAGGTTCTTCATCGAAAAGATCTTCTTCGAGCCCTCGACGGGATTGAGCTTCTCCAGCTTGGGAATGATCGGCTCGATGGTGAAGAGGAAGCCGATCTGCGCCACATTCCCGGCAACGCCGATGACCGCCGCCACGATCACGAAAATGAAGGAGTGCTTGCAGATGATAATCGCCGCCATCTTGGACGCTTCCCTCACGTCGCCCACGCCGTTCAGCGCGATTGCGCCTGAGAGGAACCTGAGAAGATTCTCCGCGTCGTCCATGAGCGCGGTGCCCGTCCAGGCAAGGAGCGCGAACAGCACGATGAGGATGGCCGTCGAAGTGATGTCCTTCGAGGAACACACCTGCCCCTTCTGCCGCGCGTCGCGCAGCTTCTTGGGCGTCGGCATCTCGGTCTTCTCTCCAGCGCTATCAGCCATGGATGGTTAGGTAGTTAGGTGGTTAGGTGGTTAGGTGGTTAGGTGGTTGGGTGGTTGGGGGGGTGGGTGGTTAGGTGGTTGGGTGGTTGGGTGGTTAGGTGGTTGGGGGGCGGTGGTTTTTTAGATATTTGATGAGAGCTGTTAGCTTCTTTCCAATGGAGACAACATCACGAAAAGCATCCTGAAACTGGGGCTCGTCAATATAGCCAAGATCAAACGCTATGTACAACTGCGCACGAAGTTCTCCCGCAGATCCATTAGCAATATCAAGAAACTGCAGGAATTGATTCTTTGAGCGCCGTTCGAATCCCTCTGCGATATTGGAAACTATAGATACTGCCGCACGACAAATCTGATCGCGAAATCCATAGTCCTTTGCAAACAGCCCCAGCCGTGAAAGTCGATACACCTTCCCGGTCAAAACCCTTGCGAGTTTCCAGACGTCCAACTCCTCAAAATTGTCGACCGTTGCCATATCAAATTCCTTCTTTTGCCTAACAACCTAACCTCTCAACCACCTAACCACCTAACCACCTAACCACCTAACCACCTAACCACCTAACCACCTAACCACCTAACCACTTAACAGCAGTCTCACCGGACCGAGGATCGCGCCTTCCTTCGTGTACATCAGCATGTCCATGATGAACGGCAGGTAGATGACGAGCATGGCGATGCCAAGCGCGGACTTGACCGGCATGGAGAGGAAGAACACGTTGAGCTGCGGGGCCGTGCGGTTGACGAGCCCCAGCCCCAGCGTGGCGAGGAACATGATGATGATGACCGGCGCCGCGATGACGACCGTCGCGCGCAGCATCCCGTCAAGGGACCCGAGGATGTGCTTCGGCGCGTCCGGCGCAAACGAGACGCCCTCGGAAAAGACCGGCCAGAGCGAGTAGCTGGCATAGAGCGCGCCGAGGAACACGAGCACCGCGCCGCCCACGAAGAAGAGCGTCGAGACGAGCTGCGTGAAGAATATGCCCGTCGTCGAGACCTGCGTCCCCGAAAGCGG
This sequence comes from Kiritimatiellia bacterium, assembly GCA_017427485.1. Taxonomy (GTDB): domain Bacteria; phylum Verrucomicrobiota; class Kiritimatiellia; order RFP12; family UBA1067; genus RUG572. The sequence goes on along the minus strand of JAFRSR010000058.1, from coordinate 4,840 downwards.
CGAATACACCTCTCCCATCGTCGCGCCACGCTGGTTGTCGATGAAGTTTCCGATGTTCTCCGCGATCCAGAACGGAATCGCCGCGAAGAACCCGATGAGAAAACCGATGAGCGCCTCCTTGAACGCGAGAAACGCGAACATCCAGACGCTCGGCTCGCCCGGCGGCATGGCGCCCTTGACGAACGGTATCGCGAGGCACGAGAAGCCCAGCACCGCCGCCCTTCTCGCGATGCCCGGAATCATGCTCTCGGTCAGCGCGGGGCAGATGGCGAACGCCCCGCCGAACCTCGCCATCGCGAGCACCGCCGCCAGGATCCATCTATGGAACTCGATGTAGGGCATCAGCGGAGCAGCGCGAAGTGGGTGAAGATGTCCTGCGTGTACAGGAGCAGCGAGGAGCCGATCCACGAGGCGCAGGCGAGGAGCGTGAGGGAGATCGCAATCAGCTTCACGGCGAATCCGAGCGTCTGCTCCTGGATCTGCGTGAGAGCCTGCAGGAGCGACACGAGGATGCCGATCACCGTCGCGACGAGGATCGGGATGAGCGAAAGCCGCAGGACGAGGAGCAGGCACGTCTGCGCATAGTCCAGAAGCTGCGCCTGGCTCATATCACGTACCCCCTGATGAGGCCCTGGATGAGGAGCGTCCAGCCGTTGACCATCACGAACAGGAGCAGCTTGAACGGAAGCGATATCGTCACCGGCGAGACCATCATCATTCCCATCGCAAGGAGGATGTTCGAGACGATGATGTCAATCGCTATGAACGGCAGGTAGACGAGGAAGCCGATCTGGAACGCCTTGGTCAGTTCCGAGACGCAAAACGAGGGGATCAGGATGTAGAAGCTATCCGGATCGACCGCCGCCGGTTCGTCTTCGTTCTTTGCCCAAAGGCGTTCGGCCGTGTTCACGAAGAAAGCCCGTTCCCGGTCCGAAGTGTGTTTCGCCAGAAAAACGCGAAACGGCTCTGCGGCCTTCGAGATGGTGTCCGTCTCGAACCACCATCCGTCGGTCGGTCCCTTCGCGGACTGCGCGGCGGCGGTCGGGGCAGGAGCGCCTGCGGCGGCCGGGGCGGGTGCGCCGGCGACGGCCTGGCGGGGCTTTGCCAATTCGGTTTTCGCGATGTTCCATGCCTCAGACGCCACGGGCGCCATGATGTAGAACGTCAGGATCATCGCAAGCGCGTTGATGACCATGTTCGGCGGTATCGACTGTATTCCGAGCGCATTGCGGATGAGCGACATCACGACGACGATCTTGAGGTAGCTCGTCGCCACCATCGCGACGAACGGCAGGAGCGAAAGCCCTACCAGGAGGATGATCAGTGAAAACGGGTCTGTCTGGAACATGGCGTTTGTGTGGTTGGGTGGTTGGGTGGTTAGGTGGTTAGGTGGTTGGGTAGTTGGGTAGTTAGGTGGTTAGGTGGTTGGGTGGTTGTAGAATGCCCTCCACTATGACAGAGACTCAACGATGAAGGCGGGATGGGAGGCAAGTCGCTCGAAGCGACCATAGGCGGCCGTTCTGCCGGAGGCGACGAGACGAAGTTGCGCCGGCTCCACCGACTTCTCTGCAACCGGGTCCTGCGCCCTGTCGAAGAGCTCGCCCAACGTGATGGCGCGCGCTTCGACTCCGACGACGCGGAGACGGCCATCGTCCTTGAACGGCAGGACGCCGTTCTCGTCCACGACGAAGCGTCCGTCGACGACAAGCCGCGGCGGAACGGTACCGACCTCCGGCAGAAGGAGCGCATCGCCCACGGCAAGCGACGCGAGGTCGGCCGCTGGAAGCGTAAAAGCCGCAAGCTCCGTCTCGCACGGCAGCACCGTGTCGCGAACGGCCTGGTGCGCGCAATCGATGAAGCGGAGCTGTCCAAAGGCTGCCTCCACCGTCGAAGAGCGCGTCAGGCCGAATACGACATCATTTACCTGCGCGAACAGCGTTCGCGCATCAGGTCCCTCCGTGGCAAGACCTTCGATCTTGAGTTGACGGCGCACCGCGTTCTCGACGAGCTGGAGGAGGGGACCGCATTCCTTCTCGACGAGTGCAAGGAGGATCGGCTCCGGGACATCCGCGCGCGACGGCCAGAGCGCATGGATGTCGGTGAAGCGCGGCGAGTCAGCAATGGAAAGAACATGACTCTCGCCGTCGAGAAGCACCGCAAGGTTCAGCGTGTCGCAGGGCTTTACGTCGGCCGTGCGGAGAACGGTGGAATCTTCGCCCAGTCGACAGGGCATCGCCCATGCCGGGGAATCGAGAAGCGCCTCCGGCGCGGCGTCCGCCCACTGCGGAAGCATGGAAAGGATTTCATGCGGTTTCATTGGATCTTCCCTTCTTCTGTCCGATTGCAACGGAGACGTGGCTGAAGGCGGGCACATGCTCCGCGAGCGCAGTTTCAAGGCGTGGCAGCGCGGCGGTGGCGAGACGTTCGGCTTCCGGCGTCGTCGGCACGATCGCGACGGTCAGCGCACCGTCTTTCGCGGTCAACGAGATTTCCGAACCGTCAAGCACGGTCGGCTTCAACGTGATGCGCACATTGCCGTCCCCATGCGTGAGAGCGGGGGTTACGACAATCTGCGCCGCAACGGCCTCGACGATCTTCTCGACCGTCTCGACAAGGACCTCCGTGCGGGCCGTCGCTGCCGCAGCGGCCGCGACCTCCGGCGCGACGGGGACGGCAGTCTCCGCGACCGGAGGCGCGACGGCGACAGGCACTGCCTGGATGCGCGCGGCCGACGGTTCAGGGTCTTCGCCATTGTCCTCCTTATCCGAAACACGTGGCGACGTTGCCAGCGCAGACACGACATGTGGCTCTTGCTGTTCCGTGGCGACGACAGCCCCTTCGGCGGCTGCCGGCGCTTCAGTGACAACAGAAGGTGCGGCAACAGTTGGCGTGTCGACTGTGACGGGTCGCTCGATGGCAACTGGCTGCTTGATGGCAACCGATTTTTCAACGTCAACGCCAACGGCCTGAGTTATCGGACGCTCAACGGCCACGGGCATTTCGACGACAGGTGTTTTGGCTGCGACAACGGTTTGGGCGCCGGTAGGCATTTCGACGGCGACAGGCGTCTTGGCAACAGCTGGCACAACTTCAGGCGTTGGCCGATCAACGGTAACAGGCTGATCTACGGCAATGGGTCGATCAACGGCAATGGGCTCTTCAGCGCCGACTGAAGGAGCGGCAACAGTTGGCGTGTCAATGACGGTCGGCCGTTCAATAACAACTGGCCTCTCGATGACAACTGGCTTTTCAATGTCAATGCCAACGGCCTGAGTTATCGGCTCGGAGGAAGATTCACGAATCGGCACCTCTGCTGAGTCCGGCACTTTGCCAATAACGGGAACATCAACGGCAACAGGCGTCTCGACAACGACGGGCCGTTTGACGGCAACAGGCGTCTCGACAACCACGGGCCGTTCGACGGCGACAGGTGTCTCGACAACCACGGGGCGTTCAACGACGACAGGCGTCTCGACAACAACGGGCCGTCCGACGGCGACAGGCGCGTCAACGGCAACTGGCCTTGCTGCAACAACTGAAGGATCGACGGTGGTTGGCGTTTCACTGACAACCGGCCGATCGATGGCAACTGGCTTCTTAACGTCAATGCCAACAACCTGATTTATCGGTTCGGCGGAAGGTTCGATGATCGGCGTTTCTGTTGGAACCGGCACTTTGTCGATGACGGGCGATTCAACGGCGACGGGCGTTTTGACAACAACTGGGCGCTCGACGATGACGGGGATCTCGACGGCAGGTGTTTCAGCCGTGACTATGGATTTAGCGGCAACAACCGAGGCAATTGCCGAACCAGGCGCGTACGGTGTGGCAAGGCCGCCTCGGCCTTGCTGCAAGGGCGAGGGCGCCCTTGCCACATCGGGTTTTGCAACTAGCTCAACCGTCTTGGCGGAAGGCGCAACGGTCGACATCGCTACCGGAACCGGCGTTTTGCCGATGACGGGCACCTCAACAGTTACATGTGTTTCAGAAACAACTGGACGCTCTGCAACAACTGGATGCTCAACGACAACCGGAGTTTCAACGGCAGCTGGTCTTTCGGTGACAATCGGCTCAGCGGATGGAACAGGAGGCGTAGGGACGATTCCGCGTAAGATTTGAATCGCCTGCTTTGCGTCCGCAGGAGCCGCGCCGGCGGACAGGGCGGCCTCAAACCGGCAAACCGCATCGCCCGAGGGCGGTCGCGGCGGCTGCCGGTCAACGGCGAATGCACGGGGGAGTTCAAGGGGCGCGAGTCCCGACGCGTCGGCAATCGTCACCTCGAACGGCGACGTGCCAAGCCCCAAGTTGAACGTTATCCCTTCCATGGTTATATCTCCAGTTTCCTCACGACAAAGTCCTCAAGTTCGCCCTCGGCGCGCAGCTCTTCTTCCGCCGCCTCGGCTGCAAGCCACACGCCCTTGTGTTCGTCAATCTTCATCCGGTCCTTTGTGGCTAGAAAAAGATTCTGCCGGGCAGCCGCAGCCGCTTCCTCGCGCCTCCTCCGCTCGGCCTCGGCGCGTGCCACGTTGTCCGCCTTGAGCGCCCCCTCCTCGTCGATCCGCGCGACGCCTGCGTTCGCGAGGTCGATCTGCTCGCGGCTCACGGCGCGGCCCATGATGGCGTCGTAGATTCGGTCGCGACGCTCCTCCCTCGTCTCCTCGTAGGCGGCGAGATCTCGCCGGCGCGCCTCCAACGCAGCCTCCGCCGTCGCAAGTTCGCGGCGGGCGGCGGACAGTTCGCCGCTTGCGCGATCCTCGCGCATCGTGCGTATCCGCAAAAGAGGCTGGAGAAGGTAGGACATGGTTAGGTGGTTTGGTGGTTAGGTGGTTTGGTGGTTAGG
>JAFRSR010000057.1 GCA_017427485.1 Kiritimatiellia bacterium | reverse complement strand
GTTTCATAGACCCGTATTTTACCACAAGCACGGCACGTCCGCAAGTGTAAAAATCTAAAAAAATGAAGTCTGCCTGCGGCAGATTCCGAACGGGCGGGGCTGCAAGCCTCAGACGTCAGGCGTCAAAAAGTATTCCCACCCTAAATCTTGCAGATGCCAGAAACTGGATTGACGATTTGACAACAGAAATATTCTATTTGCATAGAATAGCTGAAAGGCTATATTCCGAGATTGACATTGCAACTGATGACATTAAACTTCAACAAGCCAATAATTTTAGAGATTCATGGGGGCTTCCGACTATTGATATTCGTGTCGGGAAGGATGTTTTGCAACAAAGCAAACCGCGGCTTCTTGAACTGAAAAAACAATTGCGAGAGCTCGCCAAAAGGATTTGCAAGATACGAATCAGATTCAACCAAAGAATAGGGAAAAATGATAAGACAGTCAAAAAAGACGTGGAAGAGTTAATAGTGCAAGCGCGTAAATTGGACCACGAGAGGACTGATGTTGAAAAGGAAATCTATGGGATTGCGAGAATAGCATATGGAAATGAAAAATGGGAGCCTGACTCTGATTGGAAAGGAGAATTTAACCTTAACAACAGTTTTGGAATAACCCTAAATGAGGCTTATATCTTTGATGCCGCAAGAAGGGAATTGCGAGGAGAGGAGCATGACATACAGACACTTCAACAATGAAACGACGCGCTCCAGCGTGCTGAGGGCGGTCGCAAACACTGAGAACGAGGCGGCGTGGCAGCGGCTTTTCGATCTCTACGCCGGATTCGTCTTCTCCATCGCGCGCTCGAAGGGGCTCAAGGAAGAGGACGCCGATGACATCGTGCAGATAGTCTTTACGGATCTCGCCCGGAATCTCCCGACGTTCCAATATGACCGCGCGAAGGGCAGATTCAGGTCATATCTCGCGGGACTCGTCCATTGGCGCGTTACGGACAGGCTCAAGGCGGGGAAGCGCGACATGGAGCTGAAGGCGAACTTCCTCGAAGAGGCGCAGGCGTTCACGACCCCTGACGACGACAGTTTCGCCGAACGCGAATGGCAGGCGGCCGCGCTGGAGGAGGCGCTTCGCCGCATCAAGCCCGATGTCCGGCCAGAGCACTACGCGGCGTTTGTCGCGAGCGCGGTGGAGGGACAGGACACCGAGGCCGTGATGCGGCTCTACGGTCTTTCCCGCGACAATCTCTACCAGATCCGCAAGCGCCTCACCGAGAAGCTCCGCGAGACGACGGCGGCGGTCCTTGCCGAGATGGACGCTCCCGATGCGCCCGATCCTCGGACTTGATCGCATCGACGACCATCGACACGAGCCCGTGCTCGTTATCTTGGTCGAGCCACGCCCACTGTCCGTTGGGGTTTAGTTCCAGAAACCACAGTTCGCCGTCCTTGCGGATGAAGTCGAAGCGTCCGAATCTGTAGCCGGTCTCGTCCATGAAGCCCTTGATGGCGCGCTCGTCTTCGGGCGAGAGCTCGCATCGCGGCCAGGGAGCCGGCTTCTCCATCAGGGATTTGCGAGAGTCCTCGCCGCCGAAGGAGTCGCGCGGGGCGTTCGCCGCGAATGTCTTGCCGTCGACGTAGACGACGGTCACTTCCTCTTCGCCCTCGATGCGCTCCTGGACGAACCAAGGCCAGGCAAGGTCAAGCGAACGGGGATCGACTTCCTTGACGAGAAACATCTTGCCTTTGCCGATCATGGTCGATGTCATCGACTTGACGACCCATCTGCCGCGCGTGAGTTCGTCCGGAAGTTCGCCGTGGAAGAAGTGCCACGGGGCGACGCGGAAGTGCCTCTCGGCGACGAGCAGTTGACGCAGCTTGCCGTACTTGTTGTTCTGGCTGCGGACGAGCGCAACGAGGCCTCGGCTCTGGCACTCGCGGAAGAAGTCGTTGAAAAGTTCGTCCGTCTCCTCCCGACGCCAGTTCTCGACACAACCATGTTGCGGTATGTCGATGAGGTCGAAGTACATGGGCTTGCGCAGATAGAAGGAGCTAAGCGACTTCTCCGAGATTTCCCGTCCACTCGCTTTGTCCGCGATTCGGAACCCGTCGCGGTGGAAATCCCAGGCGAAGTCCTCCGGCTTGTCGATGTTGAAGCGCAGGACATCGGCTGCGTCCAGTTCCTTCATGACAATATCGGTAGTTGTATCCTGACTACATGTGGAAATGAAGATCATGGTGGCCCTTCGCTGTAAGATTGATAAACAAGGGGCTGGCTCCGCCAGCCCCTTGCTCTGCCGACTTACGGCTGACTTGTTCAGTCCCAAGTATGTGAATCGTCCAGGCGCTGTCCGTTTCACCCTGAGCAATACGTATAATTCGTGGACAAACCGACTATTTCGGTTCCCGCGGATTTGAGGTTGCCGACGTCGGTCGCGATTTCGTTAGGTGCCATTTTTTGTTTTCCTTTGTTGTTTTGGTTAACCAATGCAGTAGACACTCGTCCACTACGCACTCGTATACGAAGCCTGCTCTGGAATCTGACAAAAAATCTTTTCATCGCAGAGCTCGGTGAGCGCCGGGTCGTGGGTCACGACGAGGACGATGCGGTCTGATGCGAGCTGGCGGAGCAGTTTTCCGAAGGAGGAACGGGCCGCCGCGTCAAGGTGGTTGGTCACTTCATCAAGAACCAGGATCCCCGGCTTGCGGACAAGTGCGCGGGCGATCGCGAGGCGCTGCATTTCTCCTCCCGAGAGGGACTGTCCCCGCAGTCCAACATGCGTGTCGATTCCGTTGGGCAGTCGTTTGACCACCTCGTCCAGCCCGCTTTGCGATGTCGCCTCGGCTATGTCGCTATCCGTGAACGCGGGATCTCGCAGTGTGATGTTGTCGCGCACTGTGCCAGAGACGAGGAGGCTGTCTTGGAAAACGATGCCGATGCTTCTCCTGAATGCAGAGGCGGCAAGCGTCGCCATCCGTTGTCCGTTCACGAGAATTTCACCGGACTGCGGCTCGAGGACGGCTGTCGCCAGCTTGAGGATGGTCGTTTTGCCGGTTCCGTTGGCGCCGACGAGCGCGACTACGTTGCCGGCGCGGAAAGTGGCGGAGAAGTCCTTGATGACGGGCCTTGCGCCTGAGTTCGGATAGGCGAACGTCACGTTTCGAAATTCGATGTTCTGGACGGCGTCAACGTGGCGGCCTCCACGTGGTGGAGGCGCATGTGCGAGGATTTCGTCAAGCGAATCGATCCCTTCGCGCAGCGTCGCCGTTTCGGGAAGAAGCGAGACGATTCCCTGCACGGACTGCATTGCCGTGAGAAAGAGCATCTGGTACACGACCACGTCGCCCACGGGGATGGAACCTTGGACGGCGAGCATTCCGGCAATGCCGAGGACGGAAACTTCGCCGACGACGAGGAGGACGTCGAGGAGCGCGCCGAACGCGACCATCAGGCGGTCGAGGCTGCAATTCCCGTCCTTGAGGGCGGCAAGCGAGGCGGTCGGCGAATCGGCGAATCGGCGTCCCGCGTCGAGAGCCTGCAGGAAAGGCAGCGAGTGGAAAAAGTCGAACAGCGCCGAGAACGCGTCGTCGCTTCGTTTCCTGACCGCATGCGAGTTCGCGGCGAAACGCCGCGCAAACGGCACGAAAAGGACGATGGCAGCCGGAATGAACGCCATGAAGGAGAGTCCTAGCGCCACCGAGCGCGTGTGGAGGGCGACTCCGGCGGACACCATCGTCACGAAGGCAGCGAGAAGGCGCGGGTAGAGTCCGCTCACGAACCCGCCGACTGCGTATGCGTCGCGTGTCAGTTTGGCGACGATCTCCCCGTCGGCGAGTGTCGGAAGCTCGGATGGCGGAAAATCCAGGACGGCGTCAAGTGCCCGTTCCTGCAACTTCAGTTCGATTCGTCGCGCTCGCGACAGGATGAGCCGCTGAAGGAGGGGCGTCAGAACGGCCCAGACGACCAGCAGCGCGGCGAGAAGGGCAAACGGCGCTCCCGGCGACCTTCCGCCGACAATCGAGTCGATGAAGCGTCCGGTTGCGAACGGAATCGCGATCCCCGTGACGGTTAGTGCGACCAAAAGGGGCGAATAGACGAACACCACCGCCGGCGACGACACCACGACCGACGCGAGAAAGCGCATCCGCGCGAATTCCGTCTTGCTTTGTTTGTCAGCTTCCATTCTGGCATCATATACGGCTCGCGTGAAGTAATCTGACAAGACGGCATCATTTCATCCCCCTGTCAGATTCGTCCGGACTTGCCGTATATGCGTGTGCCATTAGGCAGATTCCGGCTGAGAGAGCCCGGACAGGCCTGCGGCCGGAGGTTTTCGCGAGATCCCCGTCCGCAGACCTGAATTTATGACATTAGACTCGCCGAGGGTATAAAATTACGTTGCATGCAACGGAAAGATGCACATACGGACATTAAGAGAGATTATTTGCCGAGCAAAATTGTAAAGTTATAACTCTCTGAATCGTCATAAGCCCATTGCCATAGAGTTATAACTTTTGGTAGCAAACCAGTTTTCCCGCGCTGGAGCGGTCGCGCTTGTCGCGCTCCGCCCCTGCTGCCATGGGAAGCGTCGCAAGAAAGCCTGAGAACTTCGCTCATAAAAATGGCACCCCCAACTGCAAGTTCGCTCATAAAACATGCCGTCGGATAAGAAAGTTCGCTCATAAAACATACTGGGTGATTGCCTGTGTCTGCGGATTTATGATATAATATCCGCGCATGAAGCCTAAAAGACCAATTTTATACTTGCGTCGCAAGTTTGATGCGTTTCTTCAGAGTTGGAGAGCGCGTGAAGACCGTTTGCCGCTGATGCTAAAGGGCGCGCGGCAGGTCGGAAAGACGGAGGCTGTCCGCCATTTCGCCGAAACGGCGTATACGGATTACATTGAGATCAATTTCGTCGAAAGGCCGGAATTCAAGGAGATTGTCCGTGACGGCTTCTCCGTTGACAGCCTGATCCGCAACATTTCAATCATCGATCCGAGGCTGCGTTTCACGCCCGGCGATACGTTGCTGTTCTTTGACGAGTTGCAGGAGTTTCCCGAAATCGCCACGTCGTTGAAATTCTTTGCGCAGGACGGACGCTTCGACGTCATTTGCAGCGGTTCGCTCCTCGGCATCCAGGTCAAGCGCGTCAAGAGCTACAGCGTCGGCTATCAAGAGACGGAGACAATGCATTCTCTGGACTTTGAGGAATTCCTCTGGGGATGCGGATACCGCGACGAGCAGATTGCAGGACTTCTGGAACCGGTATTGGCCTGCCGCCCGTTTGGCGCGGCGGTCAAGAACACGATGGACAGGCTGTTCATGGACTATTGCGTGACGGGCGGCATGCCGGAGGTGCTTGAAACGTACTTCACCAAGGGTACGTTCGAACTCGTCCCGCAAACGCTGCGACGCATACTCAACGATTATCGCGCGGACATCCGCAAGTACGCCGAAGGACTCGACCCCGTTCGCATCCAGGCGGTGTTTGATTCCATACCTGCGCATCTTGCGAAGGAGAACCGCAAATTCCAATGGACGACCGTGTCGAAGGGCGCGACGCGCAAGGACTACTGGGGATGCGTGGAGTGGCTTGAGGATGCCGGCGTCGTCAACAAGTGCAGACGCATGGACGTTCCGGAGCTGCCGCTCGGCGCGCATCTCGATAGCGACGCATTCAAGCTCTACATGTGCGATTCGGGACTGCTCCTTGCGATGCTTGAAAAGGAGGTTCAGGAGGATGTGCGCATACGACGTAACCTTGGCACGTGGAAAGGCGGCCTCTTCGAACACATCGTCGGCGAAGCCATGGTCAAGGCCGGCATGCCGCTCGTATACTTCAAGCGGGACAACTCGACCCTTGAAATGGATTTCTTCGCACGGTCTGCGGACTGTCTCGTCCCGATAGAGGTCAAGGCCGAGAACAACCGTTCCAAGAGCCTGCGCACGCTGATTGACCGCGAGACGTACAAGGACATCCGCTGGGGCGTCAAGTTGGTGAACGGCAACATTGGTTTCGCGAACGGCATCTTGACCCTCCCGCAGTGGTGCGCCTTCAAGCTGCCCGAGATCATCCGCGACTTCCAAATAGTAGAAAGCAGGTCTGACCTACTTTCTACTGTTTGACCGGAGGGTATCATGTCATATTCCAACAACAGAAATAAAGATTACGAGACGGCGCATCACTTGGTCAGCCGCATTGCGCACCGCGTGTACTTTCTCAAGGAGGACGAACGAAAGGACTTCCTTGAGATAGTTCGGAGGGCGGCAGTTTTCG
>JAFRSR010000446.1 GCA_017427485.1 Kiritimatiellia bacterium | reverse complement strand
TCCGAACAGGATCCTGCCGACTGGTGGAACGCGTGCCTGGACGGGATGAAAGAGCTCCTTGCAGGGACGGACGCCTCGCTTGCGGCCGGGATCGGCGTCGGCGGGTTCGGTGACGGTGCCGGCGAGCCTCACGGTCACGGCGTCGCCGCTTGTCGCGGGCACGAAGCTCACGCGCCGCGTGCAGCTCTTCGCGGCGGAGACCGCGCTGAACGGTCCGTCCGACCTCTCGGGCTGGACGGTCGTCGACGCCGAGGGCGCGCCCATCCGCGGCGCGAAGTTCGTCTACGGCGCCGACGGCAAGAGCATCTGGCTGAACGCCACCGCCGGCACGGTCATCCTCATTCGCTGATAAAAACTTAGAAAGGAACATAAAAAAATGAAGACGATGCAGTTTGCGCCCACGCGGCGCTCGTTCATGACGGGAATCGGGGCGTTCGGGCTCTCGCTCGGCGCGTTCGGAGTCGACCTCGCGCCGCAGGACGCGTTCAAGGGCAAGATCGCCGGACGGCGGCTGAAGATCGCGGCCATCGGCTGTGGCGGCATGGGCCGCGGGGCGACGGAGAGCCTCATTAGCGCGGGGTGCGACCTCGTGGCGATCTGCGACATCGACCCCTCGATGTTCGACTACTGGGAGAAGAAGTATCCCGGCATCCCGAAGTTCACCGACTACCGCAAGATGCTCAAGGCGATGGGCGACATGTTCGAGGCGGTGCAGGTGGGCACGCCCGACCACACGCACGCCTACATCTCCATCGACTGCATGAACGCCGGCAAGCACGTATACGTGCAGAAGCCGCTCGCGCGCACCGTGGAGGAGTGCGAGCTGATGCTCAAGACCTCTCTCCGCACGCGGCGCGTGGTGCAGATGGGCAACCAGGGCCATCCGGGCGTGTGGCGCTACAAGGCGCTGCGCGACGCGGGCGTGTGGGGCGAGATCAAGGAGATCTACAGCTGGAGCGACCGTCCCATCTGGCCGCAGGGCATGAAGGAGTACGCGAAGACCGAGCCGATCCCTGCGCACTTCGCGCCGGATTCCTGGGACTGCTGGTGCGGTCCGAGCGCCGACCACGGCTACTCGAGCGCCTACCACCGCTTCAAGTGGCGCGGCTGGTGGGACTACGGCTGCGGCGCGATCGGCGACATGGCGGTACACAACGCCGATCCGGCGTTCTGGACGTTCGCGCTCGGCCTGCCCACGAAGGTCGCGGCCGACACCTACGGGGAAGGGCCCGTGGGCGTGGCCTACCCGAAGAAGTCGCGCATCGAGATGTCCTTCGCCGCGAACCAGTGGATCCCGAATGGCATCAAGCTCGTGTGGACGGACGGCGGGATTAAGCCCGACATGAAGTCCATCGCCGGCCTCGAGGCCTACGCGGCCACGTATGCCGCGGCCGAAGAGGCGCGCAAGGCGAGGAAGGCCAAGAAGGAGGGCAAGCCCTATACGGCGCCCGCCCGAATCGACCCGCTCGTGCCGACCAACGGACTGATCGTCGTGGGCACCAAGGCGACCACGATCGGCGGCTCCCACGCGGCGAACCCGATCTGCATCGCGGGCGACAAGGCGGCGGTTGCCGCCGCGCTCGCGAAGGGCAATGCGGCGGCGAAGTACAGCCACTACCGCGAGTTCGTGGAGGCGTGCCTCGTCGGCGACCTCGAGAAGTGCGGCTCGAAGCTCTCGTATGCGGCGCCGCTCACGGAGGCGCTGCTGATCGGCTGCGTCGCGCTCCGGTATCCGGGCGCGGAGCTGTCCTTTGACGCGAAGAAGATGTGCTTCTCGAACAAGGCGGAGGCGAACGCGTTCCTCAAGGCGCCGAAGCGCGGAGCGTGGGACTTCGCGCGTCTATGATGCGGGTGCGCGAGTTAACCGGCCGGGCAGCGATGGCGGCCCTGGGGCTCTTCGCAGGCGTGGCGGCGTGCGGAGAGGTCCAGATACCCGTCGTGGTGCTTGGCGACCGCCCCACGGCAGTCGAGCGGTTTGCCGCGGAGGAGTTGGCCGGCGAGCTGGGCAAGTGCCTGGGGGTGAAGCCGGTCGTTGCATCCGAAAGCGCGTCCCTCCCGCGTCCACGCCTCTACGTGGGCGCGACGAAGGCGTCCGCGGCTCTCGGGGCGCGTGGGGAGGGCTGGCTGGTTGACGGCGTGCGGCTCAAGTCTGTGGCGGACGGCGTCGTGTTGGACGGCGACCCGGCGCGCGCGCCGATCTACGCGGTCGACCTCTATCTGGAGAAGTACTGCGGCGTGAGGTGGTGGACGTCCTCCGCGGCGTCCTACCCGAAGCTCGACAAAGTCCCGCTCTCCGGCATCGACCTTGAATACGCCCCGCAGTTCAAGTACCGCGAGACGTACTATTTGGACGGGTTTGATCCGCTCTTCAAGGTACGGTCGAAGGGGAATTTCACTTCGCTCACGCGATATCTGCTCTCCGAGCTGAAGTTCGTCCCGCCCGAGATGGGCGGCAACCACCGTCTCTACTTCTTCACGGGACGGCACAGCGCCTACCACTCGTTCTTCGAGGTGTTGCCGCCGTCGGCGTATTTCAAGGACCATCCGGAGTGGTATTCGCTCGTGGACGGCAAGCGCGTGGCGAAGCAGCTGTGTCTCTCGAACGGGGAGATGAAGACCGCGTACGTCCGCGAGACGCTGAAGCGTCTGCGGGAGGATCCGTCCGTCGACTTCATCCAGGTGTCGCAGAACGACTGGAACGGCTATTGCACGTGCGCGGACTGCACGGCGCGGATGGAGGAGGACGGCGGCGTGCCGTCGGGTCCGTACCTGCGTTTCGCGAACGAGGTCGCGGAGGCGGTGGAGAAGGAGTTCCCGAACGTGCGCGTCGACACGTTCGCCTACCAGTTCACGCGCCGCGCGCCGGCGAAGACGCGTCCGCGCGCCAACGTGGTCGTGCGCCTCTGCGACATCGAGTGCGACTTCGCGCGTCCGCTCTCCGACCCCTCCGCGCCGAAGAACGCGGCGTTCGCGAAGGACCTGTCGGACTGGCGGCGCGTGGCCGGCGGCAACCTCTTCATCTGGGACTACCTCGCCAACTTCAAGAGCTACATGATGCCGCATCCGAACATCAACTCCATCGCGCCCAACATCCGCCTCTTCGCGGCGAACGGGGCGGTGGGCGTGTTCGAGCAGGGCGACGCACTCTGCTCCGCCGGGTCGTTCGCCACGCTCCGCCACTACCTGGCGGCGCATCTCCTCTGGGACCCGGCGGACGACGAGAGGCGGCTCATGGACGAGTTCCTCGCGGGCTACTACGGCCCGTCGGCTGCGCCGCACCTCGCGCAGTTCATCGCGCTCGTGGAGGAGGGACCGCGCAAAACCAAGAAGCCCGTGGGGTGCGGGCATCCCGGCGCGCCGTTCCTCACGGCGCCGGACAAGCTGAAGGCTGCGGAGCTCATGGACGCCGCCGTGGCGGCGGCGGAGCGGGACGGCGCGCCGTATGCCGCGCGTGTCCGGCGCGAGCGGCTGTCGGTCGACCACTATCTGCTCCTCCACTACGACGTGCTGCGCGAATTCGCGAAGGGGAAGGCCCTGCCGTGGACGCGTCCCGCGACGAAAGCCGAGGCGGCCACGAACTGGGTGCACGAGATCAGGGCGCAGGGCATCCGCGCCTACCGCGAGACCACGACGGAGGCCACGCTGGAGAACTATCTGTCAAAGCTTCTGTCTGCAGAGGCGCCGGCGCGCGAGAGGTGAGGGCTCATGTATCTCGGGTGGTCATCACACGTCTATCCGCTAGAGGCGGCGGATTTCACCGGCGTGCCGGACTATGCCGGCGAGCCGATTCCCGCATGTGACCTTCCGCCCGATCGCGTGATCCTCCTCATCCGCAAGGGGCATCCGGATTCACTGGTGCGGGGGCGGGATGAAATCGCGCGGCACGCGGGCGGCACGGTCGACGTGCGGGTCGTGTTCGAGCCGACCGTGGCGCGGTGGAATCTGCTGGGGACCCTGGTGCGGGCATGTCGGAACGACTACCGATTTCATGGCACGCACGTGTACCACATCTCGGCTGCGGCCGTGCGGAGCATGAAGCTCGAGCGGGCGATTCGGACGGTGGAAAATCCGCAGGCCCGGCACGGGAAAGACCGGGCCGCGAGCATGGCGAAGCTTCTGGAGAGCCTGAAGCGGGACGGTTACCGCGACGACAAGCCCATCGTGGTCATGCTCTGCCGGACGGGCGGCCTCGCGGATTCGCTGCGGCAGGGCCACCATCGCGTCAGCGCCTGCCTGGCCTGCGGCATCGACCGCATCGCGGTTGAATTCGCGGCGGCGGGCGTGGCGCCCTGGCAGCGGTGGAGCCGTCTTAGACGTATCGGTACGGCGGTTGCCGTGTTCGCAGGGATGGTCGCCGCCGTGCTGTGGGCTTTCTGGCCCGCGACGCCGTGGGAGGCGACCATGGACGAGCGGGGACTGCCGACGCTTTCGACGATCGGTGAGTTCCCGCGTCCGCGCGTTCCTGAGGAACTGAGCGGCATCGCGCACGTGGAAGGTGACCGCTACTATGCCGTCAGCGACGACGGCAGTGGCATCTGGCCGATGCAGATCGGTATGGACCGGGCGACGGGCATGATCACGAACTGCGTGATGGGCCGGAACGTGCGCGTGGGCGGGGACAACGAAGGCATCGTCTGGAACCCTCGCAGGAATTCCGTCTTCGTGACGGACGAGAATGCGCAGACGATCCATGAGATCGACCCTGTGACGGGGAAGTTCATCGCCGAGGTTACCCTTCCCGAGCATCAGCGGAAAAGGCGCAAGAACCGCGGTTTGGAGGCGCTGACGCTGTCGCCCGACGGCGCGTTCCTCTGGACCGCGAACGAGGAGGCTCTTTCCGGAGACGGCGACCGTTCAAGCGAGCAAAAGGGCACGACCGTGCGTCTGACGCGGTTCCGCCGCGGCGAGAACGCCGGGTGGGCGCATGACGGAGAATGGGCTTATCTGACGGACGCCATTGGCGGCGGGAAGACGCGGCGGATGCGTTCGGGCGTTTCCGACCTGTGCGCGTTGGCAGACGGAACGCTTCTCGTTCTTGAACGCGAACTGAGCCGGAAGGGCGTGGCTCCCGCGTATCGGGCGCGCCTCTACGCCGTGCGGCCGACGCCGGGCGCGCCTATAGACATGGAGCGTCCTGTTGCGAAGAAACTTCTTTTTGGCGCGGACACCGGGTCGGCGAACTACGAAGGGGTGTGTCTGGGCCCGACGCTCGACAACGGCGACCGCACGCTGGTGATGGTTTCCGACGGCGGGGACGCCGACGACGAGCGGCTGTACGTGCTCCGCATGAAGGAGGGGCGCGAATGACCGGACGGGCGGGCGAACTCCATCTGTTCATCCTCTGGGAAAAGGCCCGGCGCGTCGAGGCGAGGATCCTCGAAGATCTCGGCCGCGAGGTGGAAATCGTCTGGACCGGGGAGATGTCGTTTGCCGGCGATCCCGCCGAGGCGTACGTGGCGTTTTACGGCAGGCGACGTCCGGTAGATGGTCCGCTCAAGGTCCGCAAGTGCGGGGGCGGGACGTTCCGTGTGGTCGTGGTGCGGGACGCAGACCCGCACTACGGCCAAAGGTGGGCGCGCGACGACAAGTACTATGAGGCCAACGAACTGATGTACGACCTTAAGACCCGCTACCGCGAGTGGGCGGGGCGCAAGCACCGTGTGCACGGGACGACCGACTGCGGCGAGTTCGCGCGCGACATCTTCCTCCTTACCGGCCACACGGCGGCCGAGTGGGGGCGCGGCGTGCCAGATGACATCCGCCTCAACATCCCGGCCCAAGCCGCATGGCGGCAGATCGTCGACGGAGCGGGGGCGGATCTCGGGCTTTCCGACTGCCGCGTGCTGCTGGAGAACAAGTACATCAACGACGTGTTCTTCGAAGGTCGGTTCCAGGGGCGCGACGTCATCGTGAAATGTTCGTCCAAGTGCGCGTGGTCGATCGGCAACGAGTTCCGCCTCGCGTCGCGTCTCCGCGACGTCGCACCGTCCGTGGTGCCGGAGCCGCTGGCGGCGTGGGCGTCGGACGACGGCCGGCGGGCGTTCGTCGTGACGGAGAAGGTGCCGGGGCCGTCTCTCACGGAGCTGCTCGCGCGCGGCGTGACGGACGCGCAGGCGGACGCCTTTGCCGCCGACATCCGCGCCCTCGCCGAGGCGTTGAAGGAGACGGGCGTCCTTCACCGCGACCTGTTTCCGGACAACTTGCTGTTGGGCGCCGACGGGCATTTGAAGGCCATTGACTGGCAGCTTGCAATTGACCGGAACGACTACCGGGAGGATCCGTGGGTCGTCCGGAACTGGAAGTTCCGCTACGTGGTCTTCGGCGTGAACCGCGAACTCGGCCTCGGCGTCTGGAACGACTTCCACGCGCTCGGGAAGATCCTCGCGCAGCTGCCGCAGACGTCGGCCGTTCGCGCAGCCACCGATTGGCTCTCGGCGGAGGAGCGGGCGATGGCCTTCGCCGCGCCGCCGGACGCGGTGACGCGGCTGAAGCTTCGGCTTTATGCGCTGTCGCTCCGTATCCAGATGGCGCTGAGGGGGCGCCGCCACCGCAAATACGCGCAGCTGGACCGGCGGTACAGGACAATCACGGGCAAGATATGATATACTATCCGCCGTGGAATACTTCTTTATTCGATTGCTGACTGCGCTGATTCCGGTCAAGCGCGTGCGGCGGTGTCTGCGCGACCGCTGGATGTCCGCTGCGCGTGCGCGGCGTCTGGCGCGGGCGCTGCCGTCCGTCCGCGCGCGCTACGCGGCGCACGAGG
>JAFRSR010000445.1 GCA_017427485.1 Kiritimatiellia bacterium | reverse complement strand
GCCGGAGCAGATGGCGCGCGGCGAGGCGACGCCGGCGGCCGACATCCACGCGCTCGGCGTGCTGGCCGACCGTTGCTTCGGCGGCCATCCGCCGCGCGCATGGGCGCGGATCATCGAGCGCGCCACGTCATCCATTCCCGACCGCCGCTACCCCTCCGTCGCCGCCTTCGCCCGCGCGATCCGCAGACGCCATTGGCCCTTGAACACGCGCCTGGCCATTGTCGGCATTGGCCTCTTTTCAATGGTCGGCATTGCTCTGAGAAATGAGGTCGCCCCGCAAGCAGTTCCCCGGCGCTCCACGCAGCCACCCATTCAGGAAGCGTTGAGTGTGGCATCTAACCGCGCGGAGAAAACCGCCGCCGCAGGAAAAAAAGAAACGGTCACGGGACGGACGCCCCCGGTTCTTTTCGCTTCGGCGATGCTGGATGGCGTGGAAATGGAGGACGCACACTGGTTCCTCGACGATGAACGGATCGAGATGCCGCATCGGTTCGATGGCGTCGATCGGCGGGGAAAGGTCCGTTCCTACAGATGGCTCCGTGCCGTGGCGCGGCGGAACGGCAAGAACTATTCGGCGAAGATGGAGGGCATCGTTCCGGTTTGGAAGGGTGAACGGCATTTCTCGCTGAAGCTGCGCGAAGATCCTGCGGACGGGACGTGCATGCGGATCTGGTCACCCAAAGGGGTGCAGTTTGATTTCGTGTGGTGTTCGCCCCGAGAAGGTGCTGCCGGTTCCGTTGGGTACGGCTATTGGATGGCTGCGCATGGGCTGACGGGACGCCAGCTGGGGGCGATTGTCCAGGACGGCGAGCTCTACACGCCGTTTACTGCGACAAGGCGCTATCAGTTCTCCTCCGACGATCTCGTGCGGCTGGAGCATCCGGACAGCGCGACTATTCCCGTGTTCTCGTTTCGCGGCGTTGACGTAAAGATCGGGCCGCCGTCGGCACTGCAGCTCGAAGATGCCGTGCGAAGAATGGGCAAGGCCGCCGAAGGCATGCTCCTGGCGGCGACAAGCAGCTTCGCGAACGAGACGAACACCGTCCTGCACTGCGAGATCATGGGCTTGCTGCGGTCTGAGAATCCGGGCGACGTTGCGAGGGGCGAGAAGATGCTGCTGGGCTTCATTGATTCGGAAGACAGGGAGTTCGCCTTCACGTCGCGCGAAATGTGCATTGAGCGGGGATTGCTGTCGCTCGAGTCGTGCGGGGCGAATCCGGCGTCGCGGTTCCGCCGAGCGGCGGTGCGGAACGGAAATGCGCAGGTCCTTGAGCGGCTTGCCACGACGGATTCCAGCTCCGACATCCGCATGGAGGCGTACGAGCGGATCAAGAATCCTTCGCAGATGGTTTCGGCGCGATACGTGTCCCGGATTACGGCCCATTTCTCAGGCGACCTCCGCCACCCGATCAAGGCCATTCAGAACATGACGGACCGCGCCGCATTGGAATACGTCATCAAGAACGCATCCCTGGAATACTTGCAGGACGTGGCGAAAGAGCGATTGGCGGATCTTGTGAAATAGAAAATTTCTGCGTGAGATTCTGCCGCGCGGTATTCATCTTTGGATGTCGCGCGGTTTTTCTTTCTTGGAGAGCGAGAGGAAAGAGAGAGGTACGTTTTTGAGGGGGACTGTCCCCATGTTCGTAGAGCTGCCGGGGCGCTCAAGGACGGGGCAGCGCCATCGCGCTGCGCAGATGAAGATGCGGGCGGTTTGCGCACGCGTTCAAGAAGAGGTGCGAAAAACGGTCTGCTATTTGGCCTTTTGCATAAAAAGTTCCTCTTACTTGCCTAGTGCGGTCTAAAAAATGGTATAATATAGGCATTTAAAAGGAAGAAAGGATCTAGAAATGATTGCTCGGAAGAAGGAACAGAAGGAGTTAAATGGTGCTTTTTACGACGAAAGGTCGCAATTTGTCGCGGTTTATGGGCGGCGTCGAATTGGAAAGACTTTTTTGGTGAAGGAAACCTTTGAGGGACGGTTCTCGTTTCGCCATACTGGTCTTGCGAATGCAGACAAGAAACAGCAGATTGCGGCGTTCAAGAAATCGCTGAAGAAAGCGGGAATGAGGGATTCCACTCCGATTGCCGATTGGTATGCTGCTTTTGACCGTCTTGAGGAACTTGTAGAGGCGATGCCAGAGGGGAGGAAGGTCATATTTTTGGATGAGGTTCCGTGGATGGATACGGGACGCTGTGAGTTCGTAAGTGCCTTGGAGCATTTCTGGAATGGTTGGGCGGACTACCGCAAGGATGTGTTGCTGATCATTTGCGGATCGGCCACATCGTGGATGATCGACAAGGTGATTCGGGATAAGGGAGGGCTTCACAATAGGGTAACGCGGAATGTCTTTCTAGAACCTTTTACACTTGGAGAGTGCGAAGAGTATGTGAAGTCAAGGGGTTGGAACATGTCCCGAATGGAGATCGCGGAGACTTACATGGCACTTGGCGGAGTGCCATATTACTGGACATTGTTGGAGAAGGGCAATAGCGTTGCGCAGAATTTCGACTTGTTGTTTTTTGATTCCCGAGCAAAATTGAAGGATGAATTTTCCCGGCTATATCGTTCCTTGTTTCGAAGGCCAGAGGGGCATGTGAGAATTGTTCGCGCGCTTGGAAGGAAGAAAGTAGGGATGACCATTGGTGAATTAGTCGATGCCGAAAAGATTTCGCGAGACGGGCATCTTTTGAAGATGCTGGCGGAATTGGAGCAATGCGGCTTCGTCCGAAAGTACACTGGTTTCGGCAGCAAAAGGAGCGCGGCGGTTTACCAGTTGATTGATAATTTCACCTTGTTCTATTTCAAGTTTCTTGACGGAGAGCGAAATCCAGACGAGAATTTCTGGAAGACACATGTTTCCTCGCCGGTCGTTTGCAATTGGAGGGGGCTTGCTTTCGAACGGGTCTGTCTACAGCATATTGCGCAGATCAAGCGGAAGCTCGGAATCGCAGGTGTGTCGACGAAAGTCTATGCCTGGTCCGGGGCTACCATCGGCGGGAAAGGTGTCCAGATAGATTTAGTGATAGACAGGGCGGACAATGTGGTCAACGTCTGTGAAATGAAGTTTTCCAATGGCCTGTACGAAATCTCCGAAGAGGAGGACTTGAAGTTGCAGACGCGCATGGAGGCGTTTGCAAATGCCGTTGGCGGAGACAAGACGATCCATCTGACAATGGTCACGTCGAGGGGGCTTCTTCCAAACGCATATTCCCGGAATGTCCAGTCGGAGGTCGCGCTGGGCGATTTGTTTGAATCGTAATTCGATCGGGATGCACGAGAAATTTATGTGCAGATGAAGATGCGGGCGGTTCACGCCAGGCATTTTGTGCGCGAGTTCGAGAAGGAGGGCGGAAACCAGATTGAAGACGCATGGAAGGTGAATACGGAAGGCGATGTGCTGGATATGGTTATAGGCAGGATGTGTTTCTCTGCGTGAGACTTTCTATAGAGGGAGGCACTGGTTCGAGGATTTGGAATGTTTCAGGATGCCGCGCCCGACTCGTGGGGCCGCAAGATCATTCGCCGCCGAGCGAAACGAGGGAGTCTCCTTGAGAGTGACTATCTTCTTGGCGTGTTCGACTTGACCCGTGTCGGAGCGTTGCGTTTCAAGGTCGAAGGATCGGACGCTTTCGTGAATTCCGATGGGGAGAATCCCGCTCCGCCCTGGACGGCGCTTCGCACGCTTGAAGACTCCTCGCGCCGTTTTGAGGAGGACGATACCGACGAGTCCGCGATCGCTATCCTCCTGCGCCCCGGCACTTCCCTTGGCGGCGCACGTCCGAAAGCGAGCGTGACCGCTCCAGACGGAAGTCTCTGGATTGCCAAGTTCCCGTCAAAGGAAGATGATTTCGATACTGGCGCGTGGGAATATCTGGTGCATGTCCTCGCAGAGGAGGCCGGCGTCTGCGTTCCGGCGGCTCGGGCGCAGAAGTTCTCCAAGACGGGAACGACATTCCTCTGCCGTCGTTTCGACCGCGAAGGTTCGCGCCGCATTCCGTTCGCCTCCGCAATGACGATGCTTGGCTGCGAAGATCGTCAGGAGGACGGCAACGGCACCTACATCGACATGGCGGGATTCCTCATGCAGCATGGCGCGATGTGGCCGTGCGTCTCGGCATTTCCCGGCGAGAGCAGGAAGAGATGTCCGTGTGCTTTGTCCGCAGATGACAACGCAATTCCGCCAAATTTCCGCGTGAGATTCTGCCGCGCGGTGGCAGTATAGGGGTGAGGACAGGACCAACCTTTCCGCGGAAGAAGAGGCGAGGTCGCGAGTCGCCTGGCGTTTTTTTTCAGGTTGTCGCCCACAGCAGGGCGGAAATCTGATATACTACGTGCCAGACAATTCAAGACTTTGCGTTCGACGCATCGTTTTGGCTCAGGTGAAATGTAGGAAGTTTGACCTGTAAGAGCTGGAACGGAGTGGAGAATGCGCCCAATGGGCGCTTCTTCTTTCCGCGGTTCTTACACGGCAATCCTACAGCCTCACCTGGACTGCGGCAGAGGATTGCGCCCTCTTTCTTTTGCCGCAAACGGAACAAGGGCAGAAGGAACAAGAGAATGACGACAATCATAAAGATGATGTTTTCGGTCTTTACCATGTCACTCAAGATCGCTTGGCGAATTACAAAATTTTTATGTGGACCCATGTGGGACAGTATCAAAAGCCTTTGTAAGGCAACATGGGAATTTCACAAGGACAGAAAGGCAGAGAAAGCGGCGAGTGCCGACAAAATTTCAACTCAGCCAGTCGAAGCCGCAAGTGAACCCAAGGAGAGTCTGAATGTTAGTGACTCCGAGTCGTTGGCCAACGACGTGCAATCGTGATTAAACCATTTTACCAACTCCGCCCGGCGGGTGCCGGTTGCGGAGGATATGAAGTACGCAAATAATTAGGAGCGGTCAAATGTTTGATTTAAACGACAAACGTGATAAACGCAGGAGAGTCATTCTAGGCAAAGCTCAAATTGATGCGCGACATGGGGTTTTGTTAGCGGCTATGGATTTTGAATGGACTTGCCGCAGGGCGATTCTGGCATTGTCAAAGAAACCTACTGTGGTGCTTTACGAAAAGTACATAGAGGATTACTCTGCATTCAAAGGATTAGAGAAGGCGTGGAGCTCGGAGGTTGTGTCTGCGGTCAATGGCGCGCCTCCGTTATCCGCCTTGTTGGGCGACAAGGTGTCGTGGCAATGTGTGAAAGATGCCATGCAATGTCGCAATGCGGTAGTTCACGGAACAGAAAATCGAGTCACCGATAAGGAGTGTCGGTGGGCAGTTTGCATATTGGAGGATGCCTGTGATATTGTTGTGCAATTTGCCGAAGAACACAATGGGAAAATATTTGAGCCAATAAATCGCCGTCGTTCAAAGAAGGCGATTGAAGAGGAGACAAAAGGCGGAAAGAGATTGAAGGATTGGCATAATCGTGTCGAGGCGCAAATCGCAAAGTACGATGAACGTCATTGGATTAAGACCAGTGTAATTTGTTGACCGTCTAATCTGTCCGGTGGGTGCCGAATGCGGAGAAATTATGTTGTGTTAAGAGAAACAAGAACAACGGAGTTAAATCTCCTGAAAGGAAAAAGTAATGCAAGGCGGAAAGTGTAAAAGGTGTGGGCGACGATATAAAGGGTTGGGAGTGTGTCCAAGCAGTTGGGGCTTTTTTAGGCGTCAAGGTGCGGCGGCTAGGGGGTATGAGAGTAACGATCTCTACTGTAGTGAAAAGTGTCGCGATGAGGCCGAAGGTGGCGCGGGTGGAGGAGGTGGTGAGAGTTCATCATCTGGATCGTCCTCGTCAGATTCGGATCTTTCACCGGGCTGCTCGTCGGTTCTTGGCAAGATCATTACCGGCGTGTTTGTCATCTTGGGGCTTATCGTCGTTTTGGCGGTGATCTTCGGGAAAAACGAGGATGCCAACGATCCAGCCGTCAAGATGGAGAAGTGGCACGAGCATCTTGAGAAGCGGCGCGCGGCATTTGCCGAAGGACTACCAGAGGAAGGGGTGGAGGCGAGGGGGTTCAAGAACTACACCTGGGAGGAATGGCAGAACCGCAGTAAGAAGCCTGAAAAGCCGAGTGAAACGACAGTCAAGAAGGAGGGCAAATCCCTAAGAGACCTGTGGCTGGAACATCAGAGCAAGAGGCGTGATCTGATAAACAGGGGTATATCATCGAGCAAGGCGGACGAAGTTGGATATAATGTGATGACATTTGACGAGTTCAAGGCGAGATTCAAGGATGGGGATGTGGAAGCAGAGATGAAAAAGCTCGAGGCACGGGCCGCGGCGATGTTAGAGGAAAGGCGTAAACAGGAACCCCAGAAAAGTACTGCGGTGCCGAATGTCGAAAACCCGAAGCCCGTCACGCCCACAGCTGTACTACCGGAGAAGCCTGCCGCACAGAGAAAACCTGTTGCGTCCGCAGCTACCGCCACAAGTTCATCCGCTGATGGCGTTCGCGAGAATGGAGTCCCCAGTCGGCAGCAGAATGGTACGAGCCATAAAACCACCAAGGATTCTAAAATGATCATAATCACTGCCAAAGGGAAGGGGCAGACGAGGGCGGCGGCGGTACGTTCCGCGCTTTGCTTTGCGGTGTTTAAGGCCGTCGGCACTTGGGTGGGTTCGAAGACACGGATGGAGGAGAATCGTGAGAAGGTGATCGCCCAAGTAGCGACTGTCACTGAAGCCGATGTCCCCAAGTTTGACGTGATTGATGCTCGGCAACAGGACGGCGGTTTCGTCGCTGAGGTGAGGGCTTCAGTTTCGAAGAAGAATATCACTCCGAAACTAGCTGGGGTATTCCCTGATGTGTTTGTCATGCCTACGGTTGCCGTGCCCTCGGTTACCGAACCGGTGAAGCCTGCCGTGCCCTCGGTTACCGAACCGGTGAAACCTGCCGTGCCCTCGGTTGCCGAACCGGCGAAGCCTGCCGTACCATCGGCTGACAAGACGGTAAATGCTGCCGTATCTGTAACTGCCTCAACAAAAACACCTATCGGCGGTGCTGGTACAGATGGAGCCATCAGCGGACATCAGAATGGTACGGGCCATAAAGCGTCTAAGGATTCGAAAGGAATCAGGATCATCGTCCAGGGTAAGGGCCGGACGAAAGACGCGGCGGTACGTTACGCGCTTCGTCAGGCTGTGTGGCGGACTGTCGGCACCTGGGTGGATTCCAAGGAACGGATCGCAGCGAATCGAGCGAAGGTGATTGCTCTGGTGGAGACGATCACGGAAGCCGATGTCCGAGCGTTCGAGGTGATGGATACCCAGAAGCAGAACGGCGGTTTCGTTGTCAAGGTGAGGGTATCTGTTTCGAAGAAGAAGATCGCGCCGAAATTCGCGACGGTGTTCCCCGACGTGTTTACCCTAGACTAAGAAAGGAAGAGGAAAATGAGAAAGCAAAAGAATTGGTTCGTGTATGTTGTTATGGCCACGCTGGCGCTCGGCATCGTCGGATGCGGCGGAGGTGATTCTGCAAGCAGTGTTACGAAAAAGTACGTGGATTGCTTGGAGGATGCTGACTTCGACGGCATGAGGCAGATGTCAACAGGAGAAATGTTGGCATGGATAGACCGTGCCGAGCGCAAATACGATGAGATCGCTAAATTGTTTGGCGAGAAGGAGGCGGTCAAGTTCAAGGAGACGTACGATGATCTGAAGTACGAGATCGGTGACATCCCTTCCGATGGTGACAAGGTGACGGTGTCGGTCAAGATCAACGGTCAAGACACGCCGCTGACGCTCATCAAGCTGGGCGGCAAGTGGCGGGTCGAGAAGTTCGACTTCCCGATCATCTAGGATTACGGTTTTAGCCTTGCAACGGGGACAGTCACCTCTTTGAGGGGGACTGTCCCCGTGCCATTATCACGGTCGAAGAGTTCAAGGATGAGACAGCAACCATCGCCATGTGAGATGAATATGCGTGCGGTTGATGTCCGGCGGTTTGTGCGCGAGTTTCAGAAGGAGTGCGAAAAACGGTCTACTATCTGGTGTTTTGTGGAATAGTAGACCGTCATGTTGACATTAGTGCTTAATTGTGGTGTGATACGCCCGTTTCTTCAAGAAATAGAGGCGTTAAATGGATTTCTACGGCAGAGATGAACTCCTCGTCGATCTTGACTCGCTTTTGGGAAAGAACTCTCCTTCGCTTGTTACATGTCGCGGAAGACGGAGGATCGGCAAGAGCACATTGATTGCAAGGTTTGCCGAGTTGTCCAACGCTCGGTTCATCAAGATCGAGGGAGAGCGCCTCGATTCGATCCTTCGCAGAGATTTCGACGAGATGTTCAAGGATGTCATTGCGAAGCGTCCCCGCATGGTTGCGACGGTTCTGGAGGCGTTGGTTGACGGACCGATGACGATGGCAATCTGTCCAAGTCGCACCATTTGACTTGATGATTGGCTCAATAGCCTTGGAGAATGGTTGCATGGTGGCGACTGGCAACATCAGGCATTTCCGCCACATAAAAGAGTTGCAGTTAAGTGATTGGATCAGGGGCACCATATAGAACTTCTGTACTTTTCTTCGCCTTTCTCTAAAATCCCACGTGAGATTTTGCCTCAGCCCGGCAATATGGAGTAGAGGCACGGTTGGCCCTGTGCCTCATGAGAGAGATGGCACGGTTCGCGAACCTACGGAAAAGATGAAATTCCGATGCACGAGAAGTTCTTTGCGCCCCTCGTGAACAGCCTGAACCACGCCTACAGCTTCGCCGATCGCGAGGACGCCGTGGAGGAGGCTTTCTACAAGCTGATGTTCAAGAAGGAGCGCGACGCCTACGAAAAGGAACCGGAGACGGAAAGCGACTGGTTCTACGCCCTGCGGTGGCAGGCGCGCGCCGAGCTGTCCCACCGCCGCGAACGCGCCGAGCGCCACGCCAAGTACGTCGAAGAGGCGGCCAAGGCCCTGGCCGACGTGTTCGCGTGCGGCCATCAGGGCGAGGAGATGGATGCCGAAATCCGTTCTCGCGCGCTCGCTCGCGCCCTTGAGACCTTCCGCAAGGAGCAGGATGTATCCCGCCGCGACCTTGACATCTACGTGGGAATTGAGACAGGCGAGGCTTCTGGCCGGGAGTTGGCCGCGCGCTACCGGCTTACGTCGGACAATGTCTATGTCATCAAATACCGCGTTGGACGTCTCCTCCGCAAGCACGGCCCTCGTTGTTTCGAACGCGCCCTCAAAAAGGAGGGCTACATCTCATTCACCTTCGCCGCATGATATCGCTGGCGGGTGTGCTGAACGCAACTTCAGCACACCCGCCATATTTTCTGCCCGTAGTCGACCGGGCGGAGGAATGAGGGCGATGCTATAGCTGTTTTGGCGTGCGGATGTTCATGAGCGTGTGCCGCACGGAGAGGATTTCTTGGCTCTCTTCGGCTGCTTCGCCACACGTTTGGCGATGTGGTCGTTCATCATGCGTTCGACTTCGTCTACCGTGTACACCTCGCCGCGGTCTGCTTCGCCCTCGGCCACGAGGAGGTCTTCGTATGCCTCCATCTTCTCGAGCTTCTCCTGGATCTCATCCCACGTTGAGGCGTTCACGAACACGCCGGCGGTGCGTCCGTTCTGCGTGACGATGATGGGACGTCCGGTTTCGCGCGTCTGCGTGATGTATCCCGCGAGGTTCGAACGGAACTCGCTGAGAGGGAGAATGTCCTCGTTTGCCTTGAAGTTGATCATGGTCAGCTCCTTTCTTGGTGAAGGTGCGAATATTGTACAATATTCGGTATGGCGTGTCAAGGAGGCGGCATCGGCCTGTTGAATTTTCTGCTGTTAATGAAGATTCGCAGTAAGGTTTGGAATGGGTACGAGTACTATAAGATGATGATTCACCAATGAAAGGAAAAATGTATGCGGCGTAGATTCTCGACCGGAAACCGTGGGAGAAACTCGTTGACGTCAGGCCCTCTGAAAAAAGTACGACGTAAGATGTCGCTAGGTTCATCGTTGATTATCAATGCCGAAAGTCATGGCCGCCCCGGGTGGGGCGGCCGTTGTCCCAGCGAGCCGCCAAGATGGCGGCTCTCCATACGGGAGGGGTGCGCTTGTCGCGACGACCTTCCTGAAGATGTCGGCCATGGTTTGACTTGATGCAGTCAACTCCCCGCTTGTAGTTCTTCGCCTCGTCGGGAAGCCCTACATGGGCGAGGTGTCGCCGGCGACCCGTCCAGAGCCCTATCGTGCCCGATGCGTGTCAGCGGTTAGTCGGCGGCGGGGAGCTTGATGGTCTGGCCCACCTTGAGCTTGGCGAGCTCCTTCTCGTCGACGCCGTTGAGCTTGGCGAGTTCCGCAGGCGTGGTGCCGGCGTTGCGCGCCAGGCGCGTGAGATTGTCTCCCGGCTTCACCTTGTAGTCTTGTGTGCGGGGCCCGGCTGGCGCGGTCACCGGCGCGGGTGCTGGTGCGGCCGTGGGCGCGGCCGTTGCATGCGGCGCATCCAGGGGCGACGGGGCGGGCTCCGCTGCCTTCGTTGCCGCAGCAACCGGAGCGGGCTGCGGCGTGGGAACGTTGGACGATTTGCCGGACCACACGAAAAGAAGAATGATGAATACGTGTATGGCAACGCTGCCTGCACCCGCGATGCACCACGCGGTCAGTTTCTCTTTGTCCAATTTCTGCTCTCCTTCAAAATCTGCTATCCTCGCTGAACGCCTATAAATGTATCAGATGTGCCCGCGCGGCGCAAGCACAAATCCTTCACATGGTCGTGGCGGGGCGCATCTGCGTATTTCACCGCCGAGCCTTCGATGATTGGAAACAACTATTTGAAACAACTTGCCTTTGGCGCACGGGCTAACTCGCCCGTGCCCATTTGTCGATCCTTAGGCTATAACGATTCGGAGCGTGAGAACGTTCAAGGTGCGCCCGTAGGACAAAGTTGTTATTGAAAGTTGTCCTGGTTGTTTCCAAAACTCAATGCGCATGGGTGAATTACGGAGATGCGCCCGCCGTGGCGGCAAAAACCCCTTGCCCTCGCCCGTGGGATGGGGTATAATTCCACCGTGCTTGAAGAACTGAAAGAGAAGGTCTGTTTGGCCAATCTCGCGCTTGCGCGCGAGCGGCTCGCGGTGCTCACCTGGGGCAACGCGAGCGAGATCGACCGTGAACGGGGGCTCGTGGTCATCAAGCCGAGCGGCGTGCCGTACGACGGCATGAAGCCGTCGGACATGGTGGTGGTGGACCTCGACGGCAAGGTGGTGGAAGGGCGCTACCGCCCCTCGAGCGACACGCCCACGCACCTCGTCCTCTACAAGGCGTTCCCGCAGATCGGCGGCGTGGTGCACACGCACTCGCCCCACGCCACGGCGTGGGCGCAGGCGGGGCGGCCGATCCCGAACATCGGCACCACGCATGCCGATACCTTCCACGACGACGTGCCCGTGACGGGCGAGATTCCCTCCGACCGCATCCGCGACGCCTACGAGGAGGCGACGGGCGACGTGATCGTGGAGACGTTCCGCCGCCTCGGCCTCGACCCCGTCGCCACGCCGGGCGCGCTTGCCGTCCACCATGGTCCGTTCACCTGGGGACGCGACGCCGCCGACGCCGTGGAGCACGCACTCATTCTTGAGGAAGTGGCGAAGATCGCCGCCCTTTCAGTGGCGCTCAACCCCGCCATCCGCATGAACCCCGATCTCATTGAGAAACACTATTCCCGCAAGCACGGCCCGAAGGCCTACTACGGACAAGGAGAAAACAAATGACAGACGTTCAGGAAAAGGCATTCAAGCGCGCGCAGTGGAGGTTCATCCTCTGCAGCATGATCGCGTACGCGTTCTTCTACATCACGCGCAAGAACCTGTCGATGGCCCAGCCGGAGATGCTCGAGCAGGGCGTCATCACGAAGGAGGCGCTCGGCACGATCCTCACGGTGCACGGCGTCCTCTACGGCGTGAGCCGCTTCGTGAACGGGTTCTGGGCCGACAAGCTGAACGGACGCATCTTCATGACGATCGGCCTCGCGCTCTCCGCGCTCATGAACTTCCTCTTCGGCTGCACGTCGCTCACGGTCCTCTTCGCCGCGTTCTGGATCGTCAACGGCTGGACGCAGGGCATGGGCTTCCCGCCGTGCGCGAAGATGCTCACGCACTGGATCCACCCGAAGGAGCTCGCCACGAAGATGTCCATCTGGAACACGAGCCACTCGTTCGGCTCGGCGATGGCACTCGGACTCTGCTCGATGCTCTTCGCGCTGGGCATGGGCTGGCGGTGGTGCTTCTACGTGCCGGCGGCGCTGGCGGGCCTCGCGGCGGTGTTCTGCTTCTTCTGCGTGAAGGACGGCCCGCACGAGGACGGCCTGCCCGAGCTCGACCTCTCGGACGTGCGCGGCAAGGCGGACGGGGCGGAGCGCACCGTCACGGACGCCGACCGGCGCCGCCTCGTCTACCGCAACCACGTGATCTGGCTGTGCGCGCTCGCGAACTTCTTCGTCTACGTGGTCCGCTTCGGGTTCCTCGACTGGGGCCCCACCTTCCTGAAGGAGTACAAGGGCATCGACGTGTCGAAGGGCGGCCTCATGATCATCGCCTTCGAGCTGGCGGCCGTGGTGGGCACGATCTTCGCCGGCTGGATCACGGACAAGCTCTTCGCCGGCCGCGGCGTGCGCACGTGCGTGTTCTGCATGCTCTTCGCGGGGCTCTGCGCGCTCGGGTTCTGGTATCTGCCGAACGGCGCGCCCATCTGGCAGGCTACGCTCCTCCTGATGGGGACGGGCTTCTTCATCTACGGCCCGCAGGCGCTGATCGGCATCGTGGCCGCGCAGCAGGCCACGAACGACGCGGCGGCGATGGCGAACGGCTTCATGGGCATCATGGGATACGCCGCCACGACCGTCTCCGGACTCGGCATCGCGCTCATCAGCAAGCACTTCGGCTGGAACGCCGCGCTTCTTTCGATTGGCGGCTTCGCGCTCGTGGGCATGGTGTTCTTCCTCTTCGCGTGGAACGCCCAGGCGACGGGCTACAAGAAGGCGGCGGCGTGAACCGGCGCGAATTCCTGACCGGCGCAACTGCGGGCGCGGCCGCGCTTGTCGCGGCCCCAGCGGGATCGGCTCCAACGGGAGGGCCGCGCTCCTGCGCAGCCGTTTACTCCGTGGTGGTTGTGGGCGGCGGGCCGGCCGGTACGTGCGCGGCGATCGCCGCCGCGCGCAACGGCGCGGACGTGCTGGTGGTCGAGCAGGGCAACTGCCTCGGCGGCATGGCCACGCGCGGGCTCGTGGGCCCGTTCATGACGTGCTCCGACACGACCGGCGAGCAGCTGATCGTGCAGGGGCTCTTCATGGAGATCGTGGAGCGGATGGTCGCGGCGGGCGGCGCCATCCACCCGCGCGACGTGCGCGCGGGCACGCCGTTCACGGCGTGGATCACCCACGGACACGACCACGTGACGCCGTTCGACCCCGAGGCGCTGAAGTTCACGCTCGACGACCTCTGCCGCGAGGCCGGCGTGCACATCCTCTACCACGCCACGTTCCTCGCGCCCGTCATGGAGGGCGGACGCATCGCGGGCGTGGAGGTGTTCACCAAGGCGGGGTCGCGGCGGATCAAGGCGAAGGTCGTGATCGACGCGACGGGCGACGGCGACGTGGCCTTCCGCGCGGGCGTGCCGTGCGAGCTGGGCGACGCCGGGCGCGGCGGCGCGATGCAGCCCTGCACCACGTTCTTCCGCATCGCCGGCCTGCCCGAGGAGGTGCTGGTGGAGGACTACCGGTCGCACGGCGGCGGAATCGGGAAGGAGAAGGACGGACGCGGACGGCGCCTCCTTTCGTGGTACGTCGAGAAGGCGCGGGCGGCCGGCAAGTGGCACATCCCGCGTCCGCACGTCAACCTCTACCGCGGCGTGCGGAGCGACGAGTGGTTCGTGAACTGCTCGCGCCTCTCCGACGTGGACGCCACGGACCCGCAGGCCTTCTCGGCCGCCGAGACCGAGGGCCGGCGCCAGGTGCGGGAGATCCTCGACCTCCTGCGCACCTACCTGCCCGGCGGCGAGAACATCCGCCTCGTCTCCACGGCCTCCACCCTCGGCGTGCGCGAGACGCGCCACGTGGCGGGCGAGTACCGCCTCGACAAGGACGACGTGGTGAACGGCGCGGTGCCGCCCGACAGCGTGTTCGTGTGCTCGAGCTCGATCGACCTGCACGGCGGGAAGGGGCAGTCGGGCACGCTGTACATGCGCGTCAGGAAAGGGCGCTGGTACGGCGTGCCGTACCGCTGCCTCGTGCCGCAGAAGGTGGACGGCCTTCTCGTGGCGGGGCGGTGCGTCTCGGCGTCGTCCGTGGCCGCGGCGGCGATCCGCGTGATGCCGCCCGCGATGGCGATGGGCCAGGCGGCCGGCACGGCGGCGGCGCTCG
>JAFRSR010000444.1 GCA_017427485.1 Kiritimatiellia bacterium | reverse complement strand
TGTTCGAGCTGCCCGCGCTGCCGAGCGCGAGCACGCCGTCGCCGCCGCCGCGCACGAACGCCTCGACCGCCCCCTGGCGGTCGCGCGTGGCCGTGCAGATGTCCGCCGCCGACGACGTCTCGAGGTGCGGATAGCGCGCCTTCAAGGCGCCCAGTACAGAGCGTACAGTTCCAAACGACAATGTCGTTTGGAACAGGACGCCGAGCGGGGAGCTTGCGGGGAACGGAAGCGCCGCCACTTCATCGGCCGAGGTGACCACGCTGCATTCGGGGACTTCGCCTACGACGCCGCGCACCTCGGCGTGATCGGCGTGTCCCACCACGACCACCGGCACGCCGCGCGCGGCGAAATTGCGCACGGCGCGGTGTGCGCGCGCCACGAAGGGACAGGTCGCATCCACGACTGCCAAGCCGCGCCGCTGCGCCTCCGCACGCACATCAGGCGCCACGCCGTGCGCGCTGAACAGCACGGTCGCGCCGTCCGGCACCTCGTCCAGCGACTCGACGAAACGCAGGCCCTGCGCCTTCAGCTCCGCCACCACCTGCTCGTTGTGCACGAGCTCGTGGAGGCAGCAGACGGACGCCCCAGAAGAAAGAGAAAGGGTGCGAGAGGCTTTCTCGACGGCCGCCCTCACACCCATACAGAAACCATGAGGCTGGAGCACCTCAACGATCATCGCGCCTCCGTCACTGACCCTCGGGCCGTTCGGCGGCCTTCGCCGCGTCCCAAAGCGCGTCCATCTCGGCGAGCGTCATCGACTTGAGGTCGCACCCCTGCGCCTTCGCGGCCGCCTCGACGGCGCGGAAGCGCCGCGCGAACTTCGCGGTGGTGCCCTCGAGCGCGCTCTCGGCGTCCACCTTCAGGTGCCGCGCGTAGTTGGTGACGGCGAAGAGCAGGTCGCCCAGCTCCTCCTTCACGTGGACGGAGTCCTCCGGGTTCTCGCTCGCGCGTCCGGCCACGGCCTCGCGGAGTTCGCCGAGCTCCTCCTCGATCTTGTCGATCACGCCGGAGGCATTGTCCCAGTCGAACCCCACGCGCGCGGCCTTCTCGGCCGTGCGCTGCGCCTTCAGGAGCGCGGGCAGGGCCGACGGCACGCCGTCGAGCGCGGAGTGGCGCGTTTCCTTCTTGTGTTCCTGCTGCTTGATCTGCTCCCAGTTCTTCAGCACTGTGGCGGGGTCTTTCGCCACCACGTCGCCGAACACGTGCGGGTGGCGGCGGACGAGCTTGTCCGAGATTGCGTTCGCCACGTCGTCGAACGAGAACGTCCCCTCCTGCTCGGCCATGACGCACTGGAACATGATCTGGAGGAGCACGTCGCCGAGCTCCTCCACGTAGTTCGCGCGGTCCTCCGGGCGGTCCATGGCCGCGAGCAGCTCGTACGTCTCCTCCAGCAAACAGGGCTTGAGGGAAGACAGCGTCTGCACGCGGTCCCACGGACAGCCCGTCTCCGGGTCGCGGAGACGGACCATGATGGAATGCAGTCTCTCGATACCGGTCATCGTCACATGTGCAGCATGCGGAACGCCTCGTCGGCGAGCTTCGCGTTGAAGGACTCGACCACCACGTCGGCGCCGCCGAAGTCCTGGTACGCCACGTGGTCGTGGACGATGGCGATCGCGCTCATGCCCGACACGAGGGCGGACTTCACGCCGTTGCCGCTGCCGGTCACGCCGACCGTCAGCACGTCCACGAGGCCGTTCTGGCTGCAGGCGCGGCGCCAGGCGTCCCACTTGCAGTTGCCGTACGTCATCGACGGCTCGGCGTAGAGGACGACCTTTTCGGGATTGAAGCCCTCGAACGCGGGGCGGAGGTTCTCAAGGTCCGAGCGGGTGGCGACCACCACCTTCACGTCCCTCTCCACGAGCGCGTTGACGAAGGCCTTGAATCCGGGCGTCACCGCCGCCACGGCCTTTTCGGTCAGCGCCTTGGCGAACGCGTCGTGCAGGTCGCGCGCCGTGGTGGCCGCGTCGCACTTCTTGTCGAGCGTGCGGAACAGTTCGGCGAGGCCGCCCTGGTAGTTCCCGCCGGAGAGGTGCAGGGCCTCCAGCTTGATCGTGAGGTCCACGCCCTTCGCGGCCAGGATCTTCTTCGCGGTGTCGAACAGGAGCTGGCCTCCGTCAATGGCCGTGAAGTCGAACTCCACGACCACGCCACGCGCCAGCGGCTTCTTCTCTTCTTTTGCTTCTGCTTCTGCCATTTTCTTTTTTCCACCTCAAGGTTACTTCTTCACCACGCGCGTCTTGCGCGGACGCGGCTGGCCGATGGCGGCCAGGAGCTTGCGGAAACGGGAGTTGCGCACGTTGAAGGGCTTGCCGCCCTTGATGCGCTCGAACTCGCACGCGCGGAGCTCGTTGTGGTTGTCCTCGTCCTTGCCCACGACGCCGCCCACGCCCGCGAGGGCGCACTCGACGGCCTTCTCGGCGCAGGCCTGGATGAGCTGGAGGTCCTTCTTGCACGGCGCGGCCGAACGGGCGTAGTAGCCGCTCTTGAACACCTGGGTCTTCTCCGCGCCCAGGAGCTCGCCGAAGCGCTTCGCGAACCACTGGCCCACGTTCACCTTGTCGAGGCGCGGGTGGCCGAAGGCGTCCATCGGGACGTCCTCGCCGCGCTTCTGCATCTCCTTGATGATCTCCTTCACGCAGGCGCCCTCGGAGACGAAGATGTTCACGCAGTCGTACTTGTCCATCACCTTGCGCAGGCGCTCGGCCTCGGACGCGAAGTTGACGCGCGACTCGGGCACGTACACCGCGTGGATCGACTGGCGCTCGCGGGTGAGGCCGAACTCCGGCAGGAACTTGATGCGGCGCTTGAGCATGCGGGTGTAGTAGATCGCGGTGAACGCCGTGAGCCAGCCGCAGTTGCGGCCCATGACCTCGTGGATGATGAGCGAGCGCGGGTTGGCGCTGTTCTCCTTCACGACGTTGGCGAAGAACTGCGCGCCCTCCTCCGCCGCCGTGTAGGCGCCGAGGGACTGCTTGATCGGGTAGACGTCGTTGTCGATCGTCTTCGGGAGGCCCACCACGATCAGCTTGTAGTTGTTCTTCGCGAGGTAAGCCGCGAGGTCGGCGGCCGTCGTGTTCGTGTCGTCGCCGCCGATCGTGTGCAGCACGTCCACGCCGTCCTTCACGAGCTGGTCGGCCGCCACCTTGAGCGGGTCCTCGCCTTCTTTCACGAGGCCGCGCTTCACGCAGTCCTTCACGTTCGTGAGCTTCACGCGGCTGTTGCCGATCGGGCTGCCGCCGTGCTGCGTGAGGAGGAGCGCGTGCTTGCGGACTTCCGGCGTCACGGGAATCGACTCGCCCTTCAGGAGGCCCATGTAGCCGTTGATGTAGCCGATCATCTCCACGTCCGGCGCCGTCTTCGTGTAGGCGTCGATCAGGAACCCGATCGAGGAACTGAGGCACGGCGCGAGGCCGCCGGCCGTCAGGAACGCAACTTTCTTAACTGCCATTTTACTTTCCTTCTTTGCTTTTGTGTTTTTCTCAAATCTGCTTCAGGACGTTCACGAGCTCGATCGCCGCCTGCATCGCCGCGAAGCCCTTGTTGCCCTGCTTCGTGCCGCAGCGCTCGACCGCCTGCTCGAGGTTCTCGGCGCTCACCACGCCGTCCACCACCGGCACGCCCGTCTCGAGCGCGATCTCCGTGAACGCGCGCGCCGTCGTCTCGTTGATGAGCGCGGCATGGGGCGTGGCGCCCTGCACGACCGCGCCGAGGCCCACCACGGCGTCGAACTTCTTCGACGCGGCGAGCTTCTTCGCCGTCACGGGGATTTCGTAGGCGCCCGGCACGCGCACGAGCACGAGCCCCGCGGCGTCGCCGCCGAGGCGGTTGAACGCATCCGCCGCGCCCTTCACGAGCTGTTCCACGAGGAACGAGTTGAACCGGCTCGCCACGAGCGCGATCTTCAGGCCCTTGGCCGCAATCTTTCCTTCGATTTCTTTCATGTCGATGTCCTTTCCTGGTCGAGAACGCCCCTATTATCGCACGCCCCCGCGCCGCATGCAACCCCAATCAACAGCAGGTGTGACAATTTTGTCACATATTTTCTCTGTCAGGGACCGGTGTGCAACGGACAAGATGCCCGTTTCTCCCAGTGAGGGTTACCGCGGACCGGCGGCACGGGCGTCCCAGGGCTTGAAGCCGAGCGCGAGGGCGGGCGAGTTGGGCTTGAGGCGGAAGTCGTTATGTTCGGGATCTTCGAACTGCGGGTCGGCATAGAAGCCGCCCACCTCCTTGCCGCACTTCGACCAGGCGTCCCAGTCGAGTCCGTCCAGTTCCGACCGCCCCGAGTAGTCGTACCACAGGTTTGCGGCCCAGATTCCGCCCACGCCGCGCGGACCCTTGCCCACGAGCGGGCCCTCCCGCACGACGACGATGTTGTTCACGAAGTGGAGCGTGCAGGGGATGTCCTGCACCACCTGGCGCGCCATGCGCACCGCGCCGAGCGTGCGGTTCCATGCAAAGATGTTGTTGCGGATGATGCACCCCGTGCCGTAGTGCTGGTGGAACCCGCCGTCCGTCGTGTTCCAGCAGAGGTT
The DNA here is from genome assembly GCA_017427485.1 of Kiritimatiellia bacterium. GTDB lineage: Bacteria > Verrucomicrobiota > Kiritimatiellia > RFP12 > UBA1067 > RUG572. The sequence continues at coordinate 18,550 of JAFRSR010000444.1, read as the reverse complement.
CCGCTCCATCACGATGCCCTCGCTCCCTTCGTCCGTGTAGAGCGCCCAGCCGCCGTAGGAATAGGATTTCACGTCGTGGATCACGTTGTCGTGCACCCAGGTGCCGAAGCTCGTGCCGAGCGTGTAGACGCCGCCCATGTCGCTCATGATGCCCTTACCGAGACCATAGATGCGGTTGAACGCCACCTCGTTGCGCTGCGCCACGCTGCCCTGGAAGCCCCACGTCCAGCCCACGCTCACGCCCGTGTAGAAGAAGTCGTAGATGTCGCAGTGCAGCACCTTCGAGTCCGAGACGTGCGTGAGCGCCACGCCCGTCCCCTCCGGGTTGAAGCGCCCGCCCTGCCGGATCGTGCAGTCCACGATCTCGTTGAACGCCGTCGAGCGCGGCGCGAGGCGCGTGATCACGCGGCGCGTGAGCGACTCGCCCTTCGCGACGTACCCCTTGCTTGCGCCCATCCACACGCCGCCCGCGCCGAGGTCCTCGAGCGTGCACCGGGCGATCCGGTTCGACGTGCAGCCGTCGTTGAAACGGAACGCGTAGTTGCCCGTATTGCGCACCGTGCAGTTCTCCCACGAGAGGCGCTGCACGCCCTCCGCCGTCACGAGTCCGTCGTACCCGCTCGCCGCCTGGTGCTGCCAAGCCTCGGTCGGACCCTTCCCGCCGTCCGCCGCCGTCGCGTCGCTCGCGGCGAACGTCAGGCCCTTGAACGCGATGTCGTGCACGTAGCGCCCGGCATCGGGCTCGCCCTTGAACTCGACGAGACGACTCAGCTTCGCGCTCGGCGCAATCGCCTGCAGTTTTTCCAGTTTGTCGTTCGGCCGCGGACGGTACAGCACCTCACCCGCCTTCACGTCATAGAACCACTCGCCCGGCGCGTCGAACGCGCTCCGCACGTTCTCGAAACAGACGAGCGTCTCGCGCGTGTTCCACTTCTGCCAGCCGCTCCAGTTCCGCGGCGACCACGTCTCCACCGTCCCCGTCGCCGGGTCGAACCCGCGCAGGATCCGCCGCGCGAAGCTCCATTTGTGCACCACGCACATCTGTGCGTAGGGCATCTCATCGGGCGAGAGCGCCGAGAGCTCCTGCAGGCCGTTGGTGAGCACGATGTGCTCGGCGTAGGACGGAGGGGACGATGGGGACATTGGGGACTTTGGAGACGATGGGGACGACGGGGACGTCTGCGATCGGGAGGCGATTTCGGGTTTTGCGACGTTGAAGTAGCCGGAGTTCGGCAGCCGCGCCCGGTTCGCGCGACGGCCGTTCACCCACAGCTGCTCGAAGTAGACGGGCTTGCCGTCCGCCCCGCGCGGCGCCGGGGCGGACCACCAGCCCTTCCCCGTGTCCTTCCATCCCGCAAGCGGCGCGCCGCCGGAGATCACCGCGCCCTTCGCGCCGATCCACGTGACGGGCGCCTGCGGCGTACCGGAGTCCGCCGGCGTGAAGAGAAGCGTGCGGTTGAGCGCGTAGACGCCCGGCTTCACGCGGACCGTCCAGGCAGACGTGTCGCCCTTCGCTTTCGCGGCGCGAATCGTCTCAAGCGCGCCCTGGGGCGTAAGGCCGCCAGGCACCACCACGAGCTCGCCCGCGGTGGCGGAAATAACGCAACAAAAGCAAATTACGCGGAGGATCAGAGACAGGATTACAGGATTATCAGGATTTGCAGGATTCATTGATTTAGAAAATCCTGTCAATCTTGTGAATCCTGTAATCCTGTCTAAAATCTTCGTACGACAATCATTAGCCCAATCACTTTTCATTTTCAATTTGCCATTTTCATTTTGCCCATCACGGGGCCAACTCGACGGTCACCTTGAAGAAGTTGTTCGTCTGGCGGAATTCCGCCGACGGGTTCGTCGCGTCGGTCTCCGCCCACGGACCCGCGAGGGAGGTCGCGCCCTTCAACTTGTAGACGCGCGTCGTGCGCAAAGTCTGGTTGTCGGGCCGCCACGAGATGTACGCCGTGTCGTTCGTCATCGTGATGTCGGCGGTGAAGAGGTCGTCCACGTCCGCCGGCGCCGTGCCCGCCACGTAATCCTGCCAGAGCGGCACGCTCTTCCCGATCGGCGAGGCGTTCGTCGCGAAGGCGAGGTAGTCGTCATACGACACGGGACGCGCCGCCGTGCTGCCGACCGCGGCGAGATCGTCCCACGCGTCCGACAGCCACGCGATCGGCACGTCATGCCCGCCGTCCGCCTCGGCCACCACTTCCGGCAGCGACGCCACCACCACGGCCACGTTCTTCGCGAGGTCGCCGCCCGACGCGTTCTTCGCGACGAAGGCGATGAAGTTCGTGCCGCCGGGCACGAGGGATGCGGCTGGAATCGACAGGGAGGCCGTGCCGGACGACACGGGCACGTTGGACGCGAAGCGCCCGTTCACGTAGACGTCGAGGGACGCCGCGCCGGACGTCGGCACCGCCACGGATCCTGTGAGCGGCCCACGGGCGAGCGGGGCCGTCACGTCGGCCACGTCCGTCTCAATCGATCCCGGCGTGGGCGACGCGCCGGTGAAGGTCGGCGCGATCTCCTTCTTGCGCGCGTAGCGCAGGGCGCTCGCGTTGACGGTCTCCGAGACGTTCGACACGGCGCAGCCGACGGTGGCGAACTGACGGTCCAGCCACGCGAAGCGCCGCGTGAGGAACTGCTTCAGCGTGTCCACGTCGCCCGTCTCCTCCGCGTTGCCGAAGAAGCCGATGCGGTTGTTCCAGCGCAGGTCGTTCGCGCGCGCGGATGCGGCGAGCTTCACCTTGTACTGGTCGATGAGGCCGCCTTCCCTCACCATGTCCGTCAGGTACGGACGCGTGGCGAAGTAGCGTTCGCGCAGCTTGAAGGTGAAGTACGGGTCGGCCGTCCAGTGTCCCATGAAGTTGTTCTGGCTGCGCGAGGGGATCCACTTCTCGGGGATGATCGCCGCGTAGGTGGCCTCGCCGTAGATGTTCGTGACGGCGGGCGTGCGGATGCGGATCTGGAGCGAGCCGAGGCCGTAGTCGAAGTCCCAGGCGGGGGCGAACACCATCTTGCCGTCCGCGTTCATGTAGCTGTAGCGGCTGAAGGAGCCGGCGTCGTCGTTGCCGGGCACGTATTGCGAGAGCCAGTAGGACACCATGGAGTCGAAGTCCGTCATGTCCGCGTAGTGCTCGCCCCTCGTGTTGACGTTCGTGCCCGACATCCACGCCTGGCCGAGGTTCCACCACGTCTCCCACACGTAATTGCTGATGGTCGGGTTCGTGAAGGCGTATTCCGGCGAGTTCATCGCCACGCACAGCTTCATCGTGCCCTTCGAGGTCGTGTTGTTCTGGATGAAGTGGCTCGGCGCGGGCGAGCTGCCGCCGGCGACCTTCTTCGAGTCGATCTCGAACACGAGGCCCTTGGAGATGTCGCCGCCGTTCCAGGCCTTCCAGTAGACCTTGATGCGACCCTGTCCGTCGAGTGTGCCGCCGTCGGACTTCTTCGCGGAAAGCACGTAGTTCGTGCCGCCGTAGGCGAACGTGCCGGACGTCATCCAGAGGCAGTTCGTCTCGAGCATCTCGTCAAGCGCGTCGACGTCCGCAGCCGTCAGGGCCGAGTTTGCCTTCTGCGCCGCCTCCGCGATGTCGCCGGTGTCCCAGTTGAGGATGGGGATGCGCTCGTCGGACACGCGGATGTGCTGGCAGAGCTGGTAGTTGCCCACGTACTTCCCGTTCATCACCACGTCCACCCACTCGCTCTTCATCCACACGGGCGAACCGAACTGTCCGGAAAGGTCGTAGGAGAGCTTGTTGCGCATGAGCGACTCGTCGAAGCAGTTGGCGAGCAGCACCCAGTGCTTGTTCTTCACGCCGCCGCCGAGGCCGAAGAGGTCGGTCTTCTTGTCGAGCTTGATCTTGTAGGGCTTCTTGTCCTGTCCGGCCGTGGAGTTGCCGCGCACGTGGATCGTGAACTTCATGTTCGTCACCTGGTCGTCGTACTCGGCATTGCCCCGGATCGTGATCGTGCCGGAATGCGTCTCCTTCTTGCTCGACGGCCACGTGTAGGCGATCGCCTCCACGAAGAGGTCCTCGTACTGCGCACGGTACGGGGCGAGGTCCGCCCCCTCCTCGACCGTCAGCGGGAAGAAGTTGTCGCCCTCGTCGGCGTAGTAGTAGGTCACGCCGACCTCGGCCGTCTCGTCATCGGTCTTCACGTAGCCGTCCGCGGTCCCCACCGTCATCTCCACGACGGGCAGGTCGCTGCACCAGTACCGGCCCGTGCCCGCGTAGCCGTTCCCGTCGGACACGTCCACCACCACCCAGTGGCCGAAGTCGGACGCCTGCAGCGCATACGAGGAACCCGTTCCGCGCGCGCCCCCGGCGACGGGCATCCCGGCGGCATCCACGAGATACCAGTCGTAGGAAAGCTCGCCCAGCGTGACGCCCTCGTTCGGCGTCACCGAGGGCGTGAGCGTGCTGCCCGGCTGCGGACGCGACACCGCGGCAAACGAGACCTCGGCGCGCGCGGCGCGCGCGACCGCCTCCGTGGCCGTGATGCGCCCCACCGTGCCCTTGCCGCGCAGACCGACCTTCGTCGCGTGCTTCTTCTGAGTCACGTCCGGGCCCAGCGAGCTGCGCGACGAGAACCAGGTGTTTCCGAGAGAGTCTGCAAGCACGTGACCGTCCACCGTATAGCGGATGCGCGTGGGCACGCACGAATAGTCGCTTTCGACGCGCACGGCGTAGGTGCGGTCCTCCTCCGCCACGAGGCCGTCGGCGGAGAGCTCAAGCCAGCGGCCTTTGATGTTGCCGCTGTCGCGCGTGGATATCCAGCCGATGAACGTGTACGTCTCGCCGTCTTCCTTCAGTCGCATCGCGATGGCGGCGTGGTGCGAGAAGTTCGTGAGGCTCCACTCCTCGCCGAAGCGGCAGGCCGTGAAGGTCATGTCCGCGTCGAGCTGCATGCGGGCGTTGTACGCATACTTCTTCGTGGGCGTGAACTGGATTTCGCCACCGCGCGTGTCGAGCTGGAGGGCGTCGCCGCCCGCGGCGCTCGTGTGGACCGTGCGGTCGGTGGCCGACGTCTTGCGCCAGGTGCCGGCGGACGTCGTCCACTTGTTGCTCCGTACCTCCGTGAAGTTCTGGTACGTCTCGTCGAACCAGGTCGTCGCGTCGCCCAGGGGACCGTCGCCGAACGCCGCCAGGCTAAGGGAAACCGAAAACACCGCCGCCAATTTGGCAAGCGGCGAACCGGCGAAACCGGAACGCATCAGGTGGCTCATGCTCATGCTCCTCTTAGGGGGGATTGAAAACATGCCGCCATTATACCATCCCGACAGGGGGGGATGTCAAGCGGGAGTCGCGAGGCTTCAGAAACCGTAATTCAAGATGGGAAACACCGTGGCACCACCGCTCGGCGAAAAGTTGAGGACGCCGATCTGAAGGCCGTTCAAGTCGCCGGCGAAGTTAAAGACGCCCACTTGCACGCCATACAGCGTCTCCGTCTCGTTATAGGCGCCGACCTGCGCCCCATAGCTCGTAACGGCGAGATTGATAAGGCCGACTTCCAAACCCGCCATGTTGTGCGTCACGCTGTTCGCGAGTCCGACGTCGAGAACGTACACGTCCCTCATCCGCCCGTAGCCGACGTTCACCATTGCGCCGAAAAGCGAATGCGAGGGGCTAGGAAGCTGCACGGGCGGGGCAATGATCGACAGACCGAGCGGGAGCCACGGCTGCGTCGTCGGCCCACCCGTATTCCGTCCACCCGTATTCCCTTTGGAGTAAACGGTACAGCACCATGTCGCGGCGACTGCAACCAATAAGAGTTTCATTCTTTTCTTCATCGTGATTTTCCTTTCTACATGCATGGAACAGGACGGATTTCAACCTTTCTCTCGTTGTTTTGCCCGCCGTCACGGCAGGACTGCCGACGCGTAGCGGTCGTGGCCGGCGTAGTCCGGCTCGATGCGGATGTCGTTGAAGCCCGCGTCGAAGAAGAGCTTGCGCAGGGCCTCGCCCTGTCCGTCGCCGATCTCGAAGAACGCGCCGCCAGCGGGCTTCAGGACGTTGAGCGCGTCGCCCACGAGCCGCTCGTAGAAGTCGAGCCCCGCCGGTCCTCCGTCCAGCGCGCTCATCGGCTCCCAGTCGCGGATGCGCGGGTCGAGCGCGGCGCAGTCCGCCGTCGCGATGTAGGGCGGGTTGGACACGAGGATGTCCACCGACTCCGGCTCGTCGAAGTCGTCCAGGCCGTCCGCCACCGCGAACTTCACGCGGTCCGCGAGACCGCACCGCGCGGCGTTCTCCTGCGCGAGCGCCACGGCGTCCGCCGAGATGTCGAGTCCGAGGAATATGCCGTCGGACATCTCGCGCGCGAGCGAGAGGATGATGCATCCGCTCCCCGTACCCACGTCCACCACGAACGGACGCGGCGCGGCGTACGATTTCGCGAATTTGAGCACGCGCGTGACGAGTTCCTCGGTCTCGGGACGCGGAATAAGCGCGCGTCGGTCGCACTTCAACGTGAGAGAGCGGAAGTCCCATTCGCCGAGCACGTACTGGATCGGTTCGCCCGCGCCAAGGCGCGCGATGCCGCGCCGCATGGCCTCCACGTACTTCGTGTCGGGCGCTTCGTCCAGGTGCGGAGAAAGAAAGCCGCGGCCGCATTTCAGCAGCCGCGCCACAAGTAGTTCCGCCGCGATCTGCGCGTCCGGAACGCCTTTCTGGACCAGGTACTCCGCGCTCAGGCGGAGGATGTCCCGCCAAGCGTGCATCAGAACGGCAGGTTGTCCGGGTCTTCGCCGTCCGGAATGCTTTCCGGCTCCTCGGGCGGCGCCGGCACCGGCTCCGTGGACGTGCCGTCGCCGTTGAGCACGTCGATCTTCCAGCCTGTCAGGTCCGTGAAGTAGCGCACGCCGTTCGGACCGTCCCACTTGCGCCCGTCGATCGTGAACTGGATCTTCACGGGATCCCCCACCTTGACGGGGTCCAGCAATGCGCAGCGGTCCTTCTTGAACGTGAACAGCACGGGATTGGGATACATGCTCGGCGAATCGGGGGGATTCCCGACCACGAGCTCGCGCTTCGTGAAGCCGTTCTGCCCGAACGCCTTCGTCTCGCCCTTCATCTCGACGACGCCTTTGTACTCGAATGTTACCATTTCTTGATTTGCTCCTTTGTCCTGACGCGCAAGATTCTACCAAATCCCCGCCCCGCCCGCAAGGCGGAATTGCACCCCCCGCACTGGGACGTCTCGCCCTCTGGTCGATTTAGGGTTTGAGGCAGCCTATGGGGCAGACGATGACGCCGTGAGGTGGCGGGCGTGCGGCGAAGTCCGCGCCCGCGCCGGAAACGAGCCTTTGATGGGCAGACACTATTTACTCCTTGCCATGTCGCCTCCTAAATCGCGAAATTGCGGCGAATACACGGCATATTATATCACGATATCTTTCGGGCCGCAAGCCAACTCCGTCATTTGGCCAGTTTTCACTCCGTCGTTTGGCCAATTTTCACTCCGTCGTTTGGTCAGTCTACACTCCGCCGTTTGGCTACTTGAGGTCTTTGAAGGCGTGGGAGAGGCGCAGGATGGCCGACGGCTTCATGCGGATGGCGCCCTTCGGGCACACCTCGTGGCAGCACGCACAGCCAATGCAGGTCTTCTTGTTGAGCTGTGGAATCGCGCGGCCCTCCAGCGCGAGCGCCTGGGCGGGACACGCCCGTACGCACTGCCCGCACGTGACGCAACGCGCGGCGTCGAACGCCGGACGCACCCAGAGGAGTCCGGCGGCGAGGCGCGCGAACCAGGCGGGCACCAGCGCGAGCAGGTGCGCGCCGAGTGGCGTCGCGAATGACGGCACATCGATCGCGTCGCCGCGTATGTCGGGCGCGCGTGCGGACGCCTCGTCCTTCAAGTAGGGAACGCTGTCGGGGCGGATGTGGAGCGTGCGGCAGAGCGCGCCGTCGAGCGCAAAGGGATCAGCCGATGCGGCGAGGAAGCCGAGTCGGATGGGGCGCCCGTTGGCCGGCCCCTGCCCTTCCATGCCCACGATGCCATCCGCGATGCTCACGGACGGCGGCAGCACCTTCCAGATGGCCTTGAGCAGACGTCCGAAGACGGCCGGCTTCGGGTAGAGGCGATGGAGCGTGGTCTTGCTGTAGCCGGGCACCGCGCCGTAGAGGTTCTTGACAGCGGCGGTGAGCTTGGTGAGCGAATGGCTTTTGACCTTCGGGATGTTTACCACGAGGTTTGCCTCCACGACGGATTTCGCGAGCGAGAAGGAGAATCCGCCCTCCGTAAAGTTCTGCACGCCCGCGCGTTCAAATGGCACGAACGGCACGCCTTCCTCTTCGCAGACAGCCCCGAGTCCGCTTTTGGAAAGGACGGAACGGAGATTGGCGGTACTGGCGGGACTGTCCCCCACGGAGACGTCCGCCCCCGCCGCCTTGAGGTGGCGGAGGACGGGACGCAAGACGTCGGGATGGGTCGTGACGGCCTCGTCGGGCGTGCGGTCGGTGAGGAGGTTCGGCTTCACGAGCACGCGCTTACCGCGCACCGCGTCGGCGGCGAGGAGGCCGCTTTCGGCGAGGAGGCGGTCGAGCGCGGACGCCGCCGCGCCGTAGTCGGCGCAACGCGTGAACCAGACGGGAGATGGGCTCTCGGCGGGCATTCAGACCTTCGTCTTGATGCGCGGGAACGGCGTCTGGTTGTAGACGCGGGAGAACGGCGGGATGGAGTCCATCAGCCACACGTTGCCGCCGATCTCGCTGTCGTGTCCGATCGTGGTGTCGCCGCCGAGGATCGTGGCGCCGGCGTAGATGACCACGTTGTCCTCCACGTTCGGATGGCGTTTGTGTCCCTTCATCAGCATGCCCGTGGTCTCGTCCTTCGGGAACGAGAGCGCGCCGAGCGTGACGCCCTGGTAGAGCTTCACGTTGCGTCCGATCACGGTCGTCTCGCCGATCACGACGCCCGTGCCGTGGTCGATGAAGAAGTGTTCGCCGATCGTCGCGCCGGGATGGATGTCGATGCCCGTCTTCGAGTGGGCGTATTCGCTCATGATGCGCGGGATGATCGGCACCTTCAGCTTGTAGAGCTCGTGGGCGAGGCGGTGGACCGTGACGGCGTAGAGTCCGGGGTAGGCCATCACCACCTCCATGCGGCACGTCGCGGCGGGGTCGCCCTCGTAGGCGGCCGAGATGTCCGTCTCCAGGAGACGCCGCACCTCGGGGATGCGCGCGCGGAACGCCGCGATGACCGCATGCGCGTCCGTTCCGGGCATGAGCAGGGCGACGTCGCGCTCCAGCGCGGCGTACAGGGCGTCCAGATCCGCCGCCTCGCCGCCGCCCATCGGCCCGTAGAGGCAGGGATGGAGCGCGGCGAAGGCCTGCGAGAGGAGCGATTGTATTCTTTCGGGCAAAGTCATGGCACTAGTATACCAAAAAAGACGGCGGTGCGCCCGCGTGGACGCACCGCCCTTCCTTCAGGTGGGGAAGCGGGCCTTACTTGGCCGCTTCCTCCGCCTTCGGTTCCTCGGCGGCGGGTTCCGCGGGGGCGGCGGCCTCGGGGGCCGTCACCCACTGGAGGATACACATCTCGGCCGCGTCGCCCTTGCGGGTGCCCAGCTTGAGGATGCGCGTGTAGCCGCCGTTGCGGCCTTCCATCTGCGGGACGATCTTGTCGAACAGCTTCTGGACGGCCTTGGGCTGCTGGAGGCGGGACGCCGCGAGGCGGCGCGCCGCGAGGCCGCCCTTGCGGGCGACCGTGACGATGCGCTCCGCGTCCTTGCGGGCCTGCTTCGCCTTCGGCAGGGTGGTCTGGATGGACTCGGCGAGGATGAGATTCGTCACAAGGCTCTTCATGAGGGCCTTGCGGTGTTCCATCGAACGGCCGAACTTCTTCTGAACTCTCTGGTGACGCATGGGGTCAACTCCTGTAATGGCTTATTTCTTTGATTCGAGCAGGTCGGCGTCGAACTTGTAGCCGAGGCTCATGCCGAGCTCCTTCAGCTTGTCCTTGATCTCGTTCAGGGACTTCTTGCCGAAGTTGCGGTACTTGAGCATGTCGGCCTCCGTCTTCTGCGCGAGCTCGCCCACCGTGGTGATGTTGGCGTTGTTGAGGCAGTTCGCGGCGCGGACCGACAGCTCGATCTCGTTCACGGACATGTTCAGCAGCTTGCGGAGGCGCTCGCGCTCGTCGGCGCTCTTGCGCTCGGAGTCGTCGAATTCGAGGGCTTCCTCGTTCGAGTAGTCCACGAACACGTCGAGGTGGCGGCGCAGCACGGCGGCGGCGGTCTTCAGCGCGTCGTCCGGCGTCACGCGGCCGTCGGTCCACACGTCCATGACGAGCTTCTCGTAGTCGGTGCGCTGGCCCACGCGGGTGTTCTCCACGAGGAAGTTCACGCGCGTGACGGGCGAGAAGATGGAGTCGATCGCGATGCGGCCGATCTCCTGGTCCGGCAGCTTGTTGCCGTCGGCGAGGCAGAAGCCGCGGCCGGTGCGGATGTCGCACTCCATGTCGAGCGTCGCGCCCGCTTCGAGCGTGGCGATCTCCAGGCTGGGGTTCAGCACCTCCACGGAGTTCTCGGCGGCAAAGTCGCCGGCGGTCACCGTGCAGGGGCCAGACTTCTTCAGGCGAAGGCTGGTGGTTTCGCGCGTGAACGTCTTGAGCAGCACGCGCTTCAGGTTGAGGATGATGTCCGTCACGTCCTCCGCGACGCCCGGGATCGTCGAGAACTCGTGGTTCACGCCGGCGATCTTGACCGAGCAGATCGCGCAGCCCTCGATGGACGAGAGGAGCACGCGGCGGAGCGAGTTCCCGATCGTGCGCGCGTAGCCGATTTCAAACGGCTCGGCGATGAAGCGGGCATACGTTCCGGTGGCGGTGCCCTCGTCCTTCTTGACGGCGCGGGGCATTTCAAAACGGCTCAAACGGATTGGCATTTGTATCTCCCTTGAGAATGAAAAACACAGGCGAACGATCCGCCGGGGACGAATCCCCGGCAGACCTCCCTCGACACGCGCTTAGCGCGAGTAGAGTTCGACGATCAGCTGAACGTCGATGTTCTCGGGGATCTCGGAACGCTCCGGGACGCTCTGCAGCGTGCCAGACAGGTTCGCTTCGTCCCGGGTGAGCCACGACACGGACAGCTTGTGCTTGTTCAGCGAGTCGCGCACGGCCATGAGGTCGCGGCTCTTCTCGCGGATCGACACGGTCTGGCCGGGCTTCACCGTGCAGGACGGGATGTTGCAGATCTTTCCGTCGAGCTCGATGTGGCGGTGCGTCACGAGCTGGCGCGCGGCGCGGCGCGTGGGCGCGAAGCCGAGGCGGTAGACGATGTTGTCCAGACGCGTCTCGCAGAGCTGGAGCAGGATGTCGCCCGTCACGCCCTCGCGCGCCTTCGCGCGCTTGAAGAAGATGCGGAACTGGCGTTCCATCATGCCGTAGATGAAACGGGCCTTCTGCTTCTCGCGGAGCTGCTCGCCGTATTCGGACAGTTTCTTCCGGCGGCGCGCGCCGTGCTGCCCGGGCGGGTTGGGACGCTTCTCCAGGACCTTGTCCGGCCCAAAGAGTGCCTCGCCGAAACGGCGGGCGATTTTCGTACGGGGACCAGTATAACGACCCATTTTACACTCTCCTGCGCTTGCGCGGACGGCACCCGTTGTGCGGAACGGGCGTGCAATCCGTAATCATGGTGACATGGATGCCGGCGGCCTGGATGGCGCGCACGGCCGACTCGCGGCCGGCGCCGGCGCCCTGCACGCGCACCTCGCACTCGTGCATGCCCTTGGCAAAGGCCGTCTTCGCCGCGGTCTGCGCCACCATCGTGGCCGCGAACGCCGTCGACTTGCGGCTGCCCTTGAAACCTTCCTTGCCGGCCGAACTCCACGCGATCACGCCGCCGCGGGCGTCGGCGATCGACACCTGCGTGTTGTTGAACGTGGACCTGATGAACGCGATGCCGGGCGGGATCGACTTGCCCGGACGCGCCTTCTTGACGGCGGCTTCGCCTTCCGCCGCAGGGGCCGCGGCCTCCGCGGCAGGCGCTGCCGCGGCAGGCGCCGCCTCTTCCTTCTTGATTTCTTCGCTCATAAATTGACGTCCTCTCCGAAATTACTTCTTCGCGGGGGCGGAGGCGCGCATCAGGGCGGCGGCGCCCTTCCGGTTGCCCTTGCGCGTGTGCGCGTTCGTCTTCGTACGCTGGCCGCGCACGGGCAGTCCGCGCTTGTGGCGCAGGCCGCGGTACGACCCGATCGAAATGAGGCGGCGGATGTTCTGCGACACCTCGCGGCGGAGGTCGCCCTCCACGCGGTAATGGTCCTGAATGAAAGTCACGATCGCGTGAATCTCGTCCTGACTCAGATCGTCGGCCTTCTTCATCGGCTCGACGTTGCACGCCGCAAGCACGTCGTCTGCGCGCTTCGGCCCGATTCCGTGGATGTACCGGAGAGCATAGCGAACATGCTTCTTGCCCGGAATATCCACACCCATCAGTCTTGGCATGGTTGTTTTTTTCCTCTTTTTTCTTAGCCCTGACGCTGTTTATGGCGCGGGTTTGTGCAGATCACGCGCACCACGCCTTTGCGACGAATGATGCGACAGTTCTCGCAGATGCGGCGAACGGAACTACGTACTTTCATTGGTTAACTCTTCTTTTTATGGTCGAACAGCGGATAAGTATATCAAAAAGAGGGATTGGTTGGCAAGGGGGAAAATTATAAAAATAATCGTTTGCGAATTATAGCTCAAAAAATGCGTTTATGGGCGTCTTCGCCTTGACCCAAGGACCATGTTCTGCTATCATTTCGCCCGACAGGAGAATCGGCACATGAAAAAGAGAATGCTCGCCGCAACGGCCCTTCTCGCGCTGGGCGCGGTGGCGGACGGTTTCATGCTCGTGGGAAAAGAAACGCGCGCACGCGTAGTGGTGGGCGCGAACGAGCCCGGATACGTGTTCCGCGCCGCGCAGGATTTCACGAACGACGTAAAGAAGATCACGGGCGCCGACCTCGCGCTCGTGCGCGGTACCGCGCCGCAGGCCGGTGATGTGTTCATCGCCACGAAACCGCGTGACGCGTGGGAGGCCTACGACGTGGCCGTGGCGGATGGCGTCCTCGCCATTTCCGGCAGCGACGCGCGCGGCACGATGTTCGGCCTCTACGACTTCATCGAGCGCTACCTCAAGGTCGATCCCCTCGCCTTCTGGAACGGCGTGCCGTACCCGAAGGCGGACACGCTCGCGTGGGATTCCGTTGAAATCCACCAGTCCTCCCCCACCTTCAAGTTCCGCGGCTGGTTCATCAATGACGAGGACTTCCTCTCCCAATGGCGCGAACCGGCCGGTCCGCGTCCCGTGCGCACGGCGAAGGGCCTGTGCAGCGTCGTAATCAACCACGGCACGATGGAGGCGATCGCCGAGGCGATGGTGCGCAGCCGCTTCAATCTCATCATCCCCTGCAGCTACATCGACCCGCGCGTGGACTACGAAGCCGAGAACCTCGCCATCTGCGCCCGGCGCGGACTCTTCCTCTCCCAGCACCACCACGACCCCCTCGGCCTCGGCGGGTTCATGTTCCTCAACCACTGGGAGTCGAAAGGCAAGGACTACGCATACTCCTACTTCAGCCATCCGCGCGAGGTGGAGGACATGTGGCGCGAGGCGGCGCGCGCGTACGCGAAGTTTCCCGACGTCGTCTGGCAGATCGGCTTCCGCGGCATCAGCGACTCGCCCATGTGGGCGGCGGACAAGTCCGTGCCGACCTCGGACGTCGCCCGCGCGCAGATCATCTCCGACGCGATGGCGAAACAGGTGGAGATCCTGAAGGAGATCGGCGTGCAGAACCCCTACCTCACGGCGACGCTCTGGGGCGAGGGCGCGGTCTTCAACGAAAAGGGCTTCCTGAAGGTGCCGGACGGCGCAACGGTCGTCTACTCCGACAATTCGTCCGGCTGGTGGTGGCCGAAGGACTTCTACGAGACCCCGCAGGACGCGAAGCACACCTACGGCCTCTACTACCACCACCAGCTCATCACGGCCGGCCCGCACTTCGTCCCCGGCGTCCCCGCCGCGCGCACGTTCGGCCAGCTCAAGGAGGCCGCCGACCGCCACGCCACAGAGTACGTCGTCTTCAACGTGGGCAACGTGCGCGAGTTCACCTACGGCATCGCCGCCTCGCAGGCGATGACGTGGAATCTCGGCGCCTTCGACGCGGAGGCGTGGACGAAGGACTGGATCGCGCGGCGCTTCTCGACGCAGCGCGCGGAATGGCTGTCCCTGCACAACCTCTACTTCAAGTCGTTCCAGCGCCATCCCGTCCACGGCCACCCCATGTTCCTCGACGGACACCTCGCGCACAACGTGTGGCGGCGTCTGCGCCGGGAGTTTGTGGGCGCACTCGCCGCGCGCAAGAAAGGGAAGAACACCTTCCTCTTCGAGCCCGCGACGAACTCCTACGTGCGCGCGGAGAAGCTCGACCCCTTCAAGGAGGCGCTCTTTGAATCCAACCACCCCGTGATGGCGACTTGGCACGACACCTACGCACGGCTCCGTGCGCAGGAGGCGTCGTTCGCCCAGGCGGAGCGTGTCGCGCGCACGCTCATGTCCCGCGCGCCGGCGGCCGAACGGGACATCGCCTTCGACGCGTTCGTCTACCCGGCAGCGTTCATGCACGCGTTCACGCGCGGCATGGCCGAGTTCGCAGACGCCTTCGACCTCTACGCGCTCGGCGACACGTCCGGCGCAGTCGCCGCGGCGCAACGCGGCCTCGCCGCGCTCGAATCCGCCGAAGCGCTCGACGCGCGCTACTGCCGCGGCAAGTGGACCGACTGGCACAAATGCCGCGTGCAGGTCCCGCTGCCCAAAATCATCGACCAGGCCCGTGCCCTGATCACCGACCTGCCCTCCCGCTAGGGCACACCCGCATGGAGAGCCGTCACGCGACCCCAGGCATCCGCCCCCTAGCAGACGGCTACGCCGGCTCCACGATGGGCATGTCGATGTTGCGCTTCCTGGGGTTGAAGTTGATGCCGATGAGCGTCACGGGGCGTTTGCCCCCGATCCACTTGTCGGCGTAGCCGCGCGCGCGGATCTGCCTGATCGCCGCCTTTGCGCTCTTTCCGTACTTGAACTCGAACACGTATACCGCCGACGGCGTCTCGATCACCGCGTCGGCGTAGCCGCGTACGGACGGGAACTCCGGCGCAGGGTTCGCACCAAGCATTGCACTGAAGAGGAGGAAGTATCGCTTCGCTTCCGCCTCGTCCTTGATCCGCCAGCCAGGCGGAACCTGGGCGTAGAGGGAGAAGAGCATCGTTTCCACCACCTCGCGGATGTCACCGGACGCAATCTGGCGCTTCGCGGCATCGACGAGCGTGTTAAACGGACTCTCCTTCAACCCCATCACCTGCGAGAGGTAGCCGCGCTTCAACGCCTCCCGCACCTCAAGATTCGGCGGTGCGAGGACGAAACTCTCTTCCTTTCCCGTATCCGGATCGCCAGGTCTCACATCCTTGATCGTGAGATACCCGCCCTGGTACAGCAGGGACTCCATCGGCAACGACTCCGCATCGCACACGTCGAGCATAAAAGCATCAGCCGACACGTTCTCAATATCGCTCGGCAGTTTCCCGGCCCTCTCAATACGGTTGATGATGAGCGACGTCTTGCCGGTCGACTCCCAGTAGCCCTTCAGTTCGCCGCTCTCCAGCGCGCTGCCGAGCGACACGGGATTGCAGACCCTCTCCTTTGACCTCGGCGCGAAGCGGTATCCGTCATACCATGCAAGGATGTTCCTCTTCGCCTCCGCGAAGCCCATACCGTTCTTCGCCGCGAATGCCTCCACGTTCTCGCGCAGGGGGCCGTCCAGTTCCTTGGAGGTGTAGCCGAGGAGCGTCGCGAAGCGCGCATCGGACGAACGGTCCTTCAAGTGGTTCAATCCAGAGAAAACCGAGAGCTTCGTCAGCTTCGTGACGCCCGTCATCATCAGGAACCGTATGGAGCCGGAGTTGACCTTGAGCTTCTCGTAGAAGTCGTGGAGGGTGGAGCGTACCTTCTTCAGCGTTTCGATGTCGTCAAGGAACTTGGCGACCGGTTCGTCGTATTCGTCGATGAGGACGACGATTTTCTTGGTCGGGGACTTCGCAGCCGCATTCTTGAGGAACGACTCGAAGCGTCCCGACACGGCACCCTCGTCATCATACGGCACATCCGCCTCGGCGCAAAGGCCCTTGACAAGTTTCGCAAGTTGGCTGACGAAAAGATCGTACGTCTCGCCCACCGCGCTGGACATCGTGAAGCTGTACACCGGGGTCGGCCTCTTCCATCCCTCCCACGGCAGCTTGTCAATGGCGAGCCCCTTGAACAAATCGCGCCGCCCCTCGAACATCGCCTTGAGCGTGGAGAGCATAAGCGACTTGCCGAACCGGCGCGGACGGGAGATGAAGAGCTGGGAGTCCGCCTTGCGCCGCGCAAGCTCGTAGAGAAGCGCCGTCTTGTCGACGTACTTCGCCTCCTCGTCGCTGATCAGCGTCTCAAAGTCGAACGTCCCCGTAGTCGGAACCCTTATGACCTTCCTCTTTCGCATGGCGGGGATTATACCATAAATCCCGCCCCCGCGCAAAGCGTAAAGGGCGGTGCTTCTTGGACTGGCGACGCAGCCATCGGCATGCGGCGCGAGGGCGCGCCCTCCGGACGCGCCGCACTGGGACAACGGGCGTCTCGCCCGTTGCACGGGAGGGGCGCAACTTGTTGCGCCCGCATCCCCCACCGACGCCACTCACGCACGGGAGGGTCGCGCTCCCGCGCGACCGCTACGGTAGCACCACCTCCACCTTGAAGAACCGCATGGTGGGGCGAGCCGTCCCCGGCGAGCCGCCGCCCACCGCCACATCCCCCCACGGTCCCTCCAGCGTCGCCGCGCCCTTCACAACCGCCCGCGCACCAGGTACGCTCCACTACGCGTAGACTCGAAATCCACGATCGACTCGCACACGGCCTCGAAAGAAGAGTTTATGAATTCCCTCAGGTTTTTATCACTTAAAAACTAATCATCCATAGAATGAATTCCCTTTGTCGTGATACACATCAGCTTACCACCTTTGCGTCTGTTATCAATAATGCGAACTATACCATTTGTTGTTCTTGGAACAACCGACTTAACGCCTTCCGTATCTAAATCTGCTACAATATTATATTGGTCACCCATTTTATTTTCAAAGCCTATATTACAAAAGGCATTTGTAGCCGCCGAGGTTACAAAAACATCTGGTACTCCAGGGGCTGCTGTTGTTATGCTGGAAATTGGACCTGGCATAACCCCATTAAAAGTCGCTCCTTTGCTACTAATCACATTTCCTTCTGAATCACCAATATAATATACACCATAAGGATCAACTATCATAACCCTGTTTTCATCTGATAAAGGCGTCTCGGGCCTAAAACTATAATCGGGTTCTATCCATTGCCCCCCCCATATATCTTTGTTATCTCCGTTATTTTATTAGTTACCCCATAAAATGGCTGTACCAGATTACGCAATACATAGACATCTCCACGTTCTCCTTGACATGATGCCAAACATCTTTGTGTGATACCTGAATTTGGGGTGACATCATGAAACACTTTCTTAGTTTCTGGGTTGTAAATTAAAGCCGTTCCATAACTTTCCGTGGGATAAAAACACAACGTACCACCTGTTACACCAACCAATTTTCTGTTTTTCATTGCCTCGGCGTTATTTACCTCTCCTGATTCAGTTGTATAAATTGGTGTGCCAATTTTACTCGGAATACCGTTTTTATCGATGGTAAATTTTATCACTTTTGTCCTGTCGTTGTCTTGGCCTTTCACATGCGCATAATAGGTTTCGCCATCTTCGCTGACGACAGAAATTGCATTTGTTGTAAAATCATTGGCAAAACCACTTTTTCCATCCGGTCTGACGAACATCCAGGGTGTTTTGACTGTTCCAATTTGGGCATTCGGGTCATTGACCGTAATCGATTTTATATTGCCATTTACATCCAGGTGCTCTTGAGCCGCAACAATATCTGCTTTAGCACAATTGGCCAATGCCGCCAGTGCGCACAATAATACTGAAAAAAGTTTTTCTTCACGTTCCATTATGCAGAGAAGTTCCCCACGCCTCGGCGTTGCCGCCGGTGCGTCTTCCCCCTCATCAAACCGCAAATGCAGATTTCCCGCAAACGGCATTTCTTTGAATACTGTTTTCATTGCCATTAATCTTTACCCCGCACCATTGTTTTACCAAGGCTCAACACACTCGGCGCGGAAAAGAAGAGTGGCGTGCCTTACATTTTCACGTCTCAAGGAAAGCATCGCCAAACGACCTTATGCAAACATGATCAGAAGACACGCCATGTGGGACTTGCCCACGTAGCGCAACCTTCGTATCTCGCTTTGTTATTTTGAACTTTGGCGAAGTTTTCCATCAAGCGACAATACGCTGTTGCGTACGTTGCTGGGGACCTTTCGGGCTTGCCCAGCTCCTCGGAGAGGAGCGGTCACGCGGGATGCGTAACCCTACCATGGGTTCCGAGGTTCTGCCCTAATACCTTGGGAGGCGGCGGTCGCGGGGCGACCGCCCTA
>JAFRSR010000443.1 GCA_017427485.1 Kiritimatiellia bacterium | reverse complement strand
CCTGCGCGCCGTCCTTGCGGGGCGGACGCTGCTGCTGTTGCTGTCCGGACGGCCGCGGTTGCTGCTGCCCGGCCGGACGCGACTGCTGTTGCTGCTGTTTCTGTGGACGCGGCTGCTGCCCGCCGCCCGCGCCGCCGTTTCCATGACGACCGCGCTTGCTTCGGCGGCCACGTCCGTTTCCGGCCCCGTTTCCGTCCTTCTTCGCGCCGCCGTTCGGCGCGCCCTTCCCGCCCGCGGGGGCCGAAGGTGCCTTGCCGGTGATCTTCTGGACCAGCTTCTTGAGAAATCCAAATGCCATAGTGCCTTCTTACGGTCTGTGAACGCAAAGGGCCGCGGGAAGCGGAACTTCCACGGCGGCTCCTTGCAAGCTTCGCCCGCCACGCGCGGACGCGCGGCACGGCGGAGAGTCCCGAATTAACGCTTCGAGAACTGGAAGCGCTTGCGGGCGCCGGGCTGGCCGGGCTTCTTGCGCTCCTTCATGCGGCTGTCGCGCGTCATGCAGCCAGCCTTCTTGAGCGCGGCGCGCAGGTTCGCGTCCGCCTCCACGAGGGCACGGGCAAGACCGTGGCGGATCGCGCCCGCCTGGCCGCTGCAGCCACCGCCCTTCGCGAACACGATCACGTCCACCTTGGACGCATCGAATCCCGAGATCGCGATCGGCTGCTTGAGGTAGTCGCGCAGCGCCTCGGAGGTGATGTACTCCTCGAGGGCCACGTTGTTGACGGTCCACTTGCCGTCGCCCTGGGCGAGCGTCACGCGCGCGCAGGCGGTCTTGCGGCGGCCGGTTCCGGCGGAAATCACTTTCTTCGTTGCCATTCCTGAAATCTCCTTAGAGCGTGATCACTTCCGGCTTCTGAGCCGCATGGGTGTGTTCGGGGCCCGCGAACACCTTCAGGCGCGTCATCATCTTGCGCGCAATCGTGTTCTTCGGGAGCATGCCCCAAACCGCCTCCTTGATGATGCGGTCGGGATGCAGCCTGCGCATCGTGGCGGCCGTGAAGTGCTTCAGGCCGTCCCGGTAGCCGGAATAGCGCTGGTAGTCCTTCTGCGTTTCCTTCTTGCCGGTGAGCTTCACCTGGGCGGCGTTGACCACGATCACGAACGCGCCGGCGTCCACGGAGGGGTCGAACGAGGGGGAGTCTTTCGCGCGAAGCTTGTTCGCGATCATGACGGCGAGGCGACCGAGAACCTGGTCCTTCGCGTCAACCAGGAACCACTTCCGGCTGTCGCCGGGGTTCGCTGGACGAGTGCTTTTCTGCATGTTTCTTTCCTTTTTGTGTGGCTTTGTGCCCCGCCGAGGCGAGGTTTTGTCCGTTTACGCAGGCGGCGCTTCCGCCTGCGGGGGAACCGACTTCGTCAGCCGATTCCGCGCAAGAGCTAAATAGTTAATCAAAAAAACCGCGCCCCGTCAAGGTGGCAAATTGCATTTTTTGCAATTAGGCGGGGATGCGACCTTGCCTAGATAAAAACAAACGGATTTGCTCACGCCTACGGCGTTCGCAAGGAGAAGAAGTGAGCCGCGTGGCGGCGAACACATCACAAATATGCTATACTAAGCGGCATGGCTAAAAGGAATATCGTGATTTCCCTCGTGCTGTGCGCCTGCGCACTGCCGATGGCCGCCAACAGCGCGGAATCCGTGTCGAACGCCACGCAGACGGCGCGGCAGCTGTTCTCCGCCGTAAAAACGGCGGCGAACAAGATGGCCGGCCTTGGCGAGGTCGCGCCGCGCGTGCCGTACAGGAGCGCACTCGCCGTCGACGCCGCGACGGGGAAGGTGCTCTACCAGGACAACGCCGACGTCAAGGCCCACCCGGCCTCCTGCACCAAGATGATGACGCTGCTGCTCGTCCTCGAAGACCTCCGCGCCGGACGCTACGCGCTGTCCGACACGGTCAAGGCCAGCGCCTACGCCGCGACGTTCCGCGGCAGCAGCCTCGGCATCAAGGCGGGCGAGGCCATCACCGTCGAAGATCTGCTCTACGCCCTCATGATCCGAAGCGCCAACGACGGCGCCGTCGTGCTGGCGGAGCATTCGTCACTGGGACAACGGGCGTCTCGCCCGTTGCCGGCCGCACCGGAAAGCGATCCGACAGAAGAATCGAAACGACTCGTTCGGGCGTTCGTCGACCGGATGAACCGCCGAGCCCAGGAACTGGGGATGACGAACACCCGCTATGTCTCGCCGAACGGCATGACGCCGTACCGCAACCAGGCCTATCCCGGATTCGACACCTCCACCGCAACCGACCTTTCAAAGCTCGCACGCCACCTGGTGACGATGCCGGAGGTGTTCAAATACACGTCCTGCCCCGAACGCGCAATCGCCATGGGAGACAGGAAAGACGTCTCCCTCGTCGCCCACAACTACTTCCTGCCCGGCACGACCGATCCGCAGAAGTACGCAACGCCCGTTCCCGGCTGCGACGGACTCAAGACCGGCTTCACGGATGCCGCCGGGGCGTCGATCGTCCTCACGGCGCAACGCGACGGACGGCGCGTCGTGGCCGTCGTGCTCGGCTGTGCCAACCGCCTCACGCGCGAAACTGCCGCCGCCTGCATCTTGCGCACCGCGCTTGACGCCAGATAGGGCAACGGGCGCCACGCCCGTTGAATGTCTCTCACGGAAAGTTGTATTCCCGCCCAACGGTCTCGGGGTCGGCGCGGGCGCTGAACGGACCCGGACGCACCGGCGCGGGCGCCGTCTTGAGGCGTGGCTTCTGCGAGAGCCACTCGCTTCCGGGAAAGACGGGATCCGGTTCCTCGCGGATGTCGGCGTCCGTGAGATAGGGGCAGATGGCGTCAACCCAGAGGATCGCCTTGAAGAGTTCGTCGGGCGCGGCCTTCACGCCGTGGTGGCCGGCCTCGCCCGACAGAATCTTCACGAGACGCGAGTTGTAGGAGAGGCGAGTCAGGGGCTCGGGCGTGACGTAGGCTGCGGGCGCCGTGGTGGAGAAGTTCTCGACCTTGAGCGTGCCGGCGAGGTCGTAGCCGGGCGGCGGCGAAGCGGGGTCGATCGTCGGCCAGCCGTCCTTCACCACGCTCGCCCACTTGCCGGGGAAGACGTCCTTCCTGCCCCAGCTCGGCCAGCCGACGATGAGCATGTAGGGCGACCACCCCTTCTCGGTGAGGTCGAATGTCTTGCGCGCCTTGCCATCCCCGGCATGGCACGAATAGCAGCGCTTCTCGAAGATGGGCACGATGTCGCGCCGATAGCCGATGGACACGCCCGTGCGCGCGCCCGAGGGCGCCCACGGCGCCGGACGGATCGCGTCCGGCGCGGCGAACGCGTTGCGGTTCGCGGGCAGGGACGCCGCCGTGGCGCCCGAGGTCCGCTCGTGGCAGCCCGTGCAGCCGCGCATCTCGCCCGGCTGGAGGCTCGTGAAGCTGCGCATGGTCTGGAGCGCGCGGTGGTTTTCGTCGAGGGCCTGGAAATGGAGCGCGATCCCGCTCGGCGCGCGGAACCACACCGACCCGTCGGGATGCACGGGCACCTCGCCGAGGTACCGCTTCACGCCGTCCGTCTGCACCCCGCTCACCACCGGGCCCGTCGAAAGCGCGGGACGATGGTCCCAGTACGTGTAGGTCTTCTGCTCGATGTACCACACGCGGAGGTACTTGATGCGTCCCTTGAGCGCGGGCGGCACGCCTTCGTGGACGTCGGCGGAGTAGATGGTGCCGTCCGCCGGCGAGAGCCGCTCCGCGCGCGTCGGGAACGTGATTCGGTCGGCGACGACCGGCGGCGTCGGACGCGGCTGGAGCGGCATGAAGTGGAAGATGTTGTTCACGCCCTCGTACACGAGCTCGCGGTTGCCGTCCACGTCCATCAGGTACAGCGCGAACTTGCCGCGCCGGCAGATCGACACGAGGAAGTCCTTCTCGGACAGCGGCCACGGGCTCATGTACGCCTCCCATTTGCCGTAAGGACGGTACTCCGGCGACTCCCCGGGGTCGACAGGTCCGTTGCCCGACTCGGGCCAGCGCAGCTCGCGCGTCACCTTCGTCAGGCCTGCGGGGAAATTGGACCCCGCGTCGGCGTCCACGATCCCCACTGCGCCGGAGAACCAGTTGTGGTGGGCGCTTCCCACGAACATCACGCGGCGGCTGTTCGGAATCGCGCGGGCGTCCTTCAGCACGTCCGGCCACACGCTCTGGTTGCCCCAGAACGTGTTGGCCTGCGTGCCGTCGGGATTGACCGTCCAGAGCGACTGCGCGCGCCAGAGCGGCTTGTCCGTGTATTCCCAGCGGGTGTAGACGATGCGCCCGTCGTTCAGCACGGACGGCAGATAGTCCGGCTCGTTGTTCGCGGAGATGAAGTACAGGTCGTCCTCCCCGAACGTGCCGCGCATGAGGGAGTAGGCGTTGGTGGGGGGCATGCAGCGCACGTAGGTGTGGCCCCGCGTGGAGGTGAACACGTAGTGGCGTCCGTCGGGAAGGTAGACGGGGTCAAGGTCGTCGAAGATGCCGCTCGTGAGCTGACGGCAGTTCGAGCCGTCGGCGTTCATCTCGTAGAGGTGGAACGTCTTCTCGTTGTGCGGCTTGAAGCAGAAGAGGATGCGCGAGCCGTCGTAGGAGACGTCGGGACGCCAGAACGACCCCGCGAACGGGGGCTTCGGCGCGAGGCGCGTCACGTGCCCGTCCGGCCGCAGCCCGTCCAGCGCGAGGAGCTGTCCCCCCGGCACGCCCATGTAGCCGAGGCGGTGGCGCGTCTCGTGCCTCCACTCGCTGCCCATCGGATACGGCGCGTCGAGGACGAGCAGCCTCTTCACGGACGCAACGACCGGATTCGCGAACATGATCGCGCGCTTGGCGCGGCGGACGGCGAGGTAGGCCGCCATCTTCTCCTCCGGCGTGGACGCCTTCTCGGCGGCGGCGCGCAGGTTGCCGAGCGCGGCGGCATCCGCCCCGACGCGCCGCGCAAGGCTCTCGGCGCGCGCCAATTCGCCCGTGGGGTCGAACTGCCCGCCGGCCTGCCACAACCAGTCGGCCTCCACCGCAACGTCCGCCTCGGCGGATGTCATCCGGCGCGGTTCGGGCGTGACGGGGTCGAGCCGAGGTGCCACGCGCTCGCGCTCCGGACGCTCCGGCGCGACCGGCCAGTCCGCCGCCGCCGCCGCGACAAGCTGTTCCCGCGTGGCGTTCTCAAGCCCCTGCGGAAAGAGTTTGTTCCAGAAGGCGTCGAAATCCGCCCAGCGCGTGCGTTCGGCCGCACCGCAACGCGCGCGCTGTTCGTCCGTGAGCGGACGGTACTCGCAGAAGAGCTTCCGCCTCTCCGCAAACACGGCGCGCAGCGGACGCGCGTTGAACTCCGCGCCATACGCCGCGCTTTCCGCCGCATACCGCTTTTGAACCTCCGCGTCCGGGCGGGTCGCGCGCGTCGCGATCCGCAGTGCCGACAGCGAGCCCCGGAAGAACTCGTGCGTACCGGACGACGCCCCTACCCATCCCGTCACGCCGCGCGCCACGTGCGCGACGCCGCCGGGAAGAGGGCAGGCGTGCAACGGCACGCCGTCGAACCATACGCGCATCATGCCGCCGGAAAGCGCCGCCGCCACGAAATGCCACTTGCCGTCCAACGCCCAGGCGGGATCCATCGGCCCGTCACACTCCACATACGACGTGCCGTGCAGGCCCAGGGAGAGGATCCGCCCCCGTTCCTGAAAGGAGAAGAGGACGCGTCCTTCGCCGGATTCCAGACGGAAAATCTCGTTGTAGACGTCGAAGCCGGACGGTTTGACCCATGCGGAGATGAACAGCGAATCGAGCTGCTTCGGAAAGGTGTCGGCCGGCACCTGCGGTCCCCGGTGCTTCGCGTCAAGCTCCCAGCGCGCGGGAGGCGGCAGACCCCACAAAACCCCCTCCGCCGCCGGACAGGCAGAGCCTGCGGCCACGAGGAGAAACAACATGAACGCCGTTTTCATGCCGACAGTATACCAAATCTTCGCGCCCGCATTGACAATCCATGCGCTTTTTCGTATATTGGCCGTGTTTTCTGGAGCGGCACGGACACATTTTCCATCCCGGATGGCGGAAAGTTGTGGAAAAAGTGGAAAGTCGGTTCCTGTGCGTGCGGAGGAAGACATGGAAACGACAACGATTGAGACAGAATTGAAGACGGCCGGCGCGTCCAGCCGACAGGGCCTCTACGCGGGCGATGACGCCTGGCGGGAGTGGTTCGAGGTCTGCTTCGTGGACGGCTGCACGAACGCCGACGTGCTGCGCGAGCAGGTCGCATCCGCCATGTACGCACAGCTCGCGCGCTTTGGCTTCACGCGCGCTGACGTCGAAGGCGCGGACCCCGTGCTCCACTTCGACGCCTACTTCATGCTCACGGGCTCGCGCGGCAAGCCCAAGCCGCTCAAGCTCTACTTCAAGCACCGGATGGCTGCCGAGGACCGTCCGCTCGACGAGTTCGTGTGCGGCACGCTGTTCGGATCGGGCAGCGGACGCATCCACGATATCGTGCGGGACTGGCTCGCCACAGCCAAGGGATGGAAACCGCGGTCGGTGCGCGATACGGCCGGCAAGCGCCACCTCGTGTGGGAACGCGCAGCCGAGGTGGACGACGCCCGCGAGACGATCGGAGTCGTCTCCTGGCGTCCGGGCGCCGCGCTCGACCGCGCCGTCCTGTGGGCGCTCTCCCACGAGATGTTTTCGGAGGTGGCAAAAGAAATAAAAGTGGAAAAACAAAGTGTTGCGCTCCTGTGTCATGCGACGGCCCATGACATCCCGATCACGACGCCAGAGGTACTGGCGGCGCTGGGAGTCGGGAAATCGCGGGCCTACGTGCTCAAGGAGACATGCATGAAAAAGATCGCAAAGTTCTTTTCGGACAAGGGCATCGCCCTGAACGACCACCTCGCGGCGCAGACCCTGCTCGCCGCCTGTGAATCGGCGTTGCCGCCGGAAACCCTCAAGAAGCTCGGAAAGTGAGGTGCGCCATGTCCAACGAAACCATCAACAAAGAGCGCTTCCTTTCCGTCTTCCGCAACGAGTGGGAGATGTACCGCACGCGCGAGGCCATGCCGCCGCGCGCAATGACCGGCAAGCCAGCCGACACCCATTCGGCAACATTTGACGCGCCGCCTGCCGCCGGCGAACTGCGCGTTTTCGCCGACTTCCTCGAACCCGTCACGGGACTGCTGCTCGGCGTCTCCGCCAAAGGCTGGCGCATCGTGCCGCTTTCGCCGTTCACCGTGCCCGCGTCCGACCGCGAGATCCTCATCGGCACGCGCGTTTACCAGCTGTGGAACGCCTGCGACCTGCCCGTCGAAACCGCGTCGCGGAGCTGGACCGTCGATACCGTGCCCCCCGAAGACCTCGCCGACCTGAAGACCGCGCTCAACGCCGCGCCCGGAGAACCCCTCCCCGCCGACCTCGCGTCCTGCACGGGCCTGCCCGTCACGGCGGCGGACGACCCGCGCCACGACTACGAACGCACGTTCCGCATCGTAATCTCACGCGCCCCGACCTTGCGCCGCCGCCTGTGGATGTTCGTGGGACCGGCGCTCGCCGCCTCGCTCTTGCTGGCCGTGGCGCTCCCCGTCCTCTTCATGAAGGAGAGTTCTGTAAAGGAAAGCTCCGTCCCCTTCATAACTCCCGAAAATGCCGTTCCGCAACATAATATCACTGAACAAAGTGCTGTGCCCGCTCTGGCTCTGGCTAAACCTGTCCCCAGGGATCAAGTACAGGCAGATTATAAATATCAAGAAAAATGTGCCAACAGTGCTCCTGTAGATTCCCTCATGAGCTTCAAATCCCCTGTCATGTTGAAATCGGTTGCAGGAACGGCGCAAAATGCAGGCGTTCTCGGTTGCTACTCAAGTGAAAGGCGTGCGTATGAGGCTGCGGAGGCATATAGGGGTTCGCGTATGTATAAGGCGAAGGAAGCATCATGCGAACCACCCGCCATGCGGCGCTCTTCCATGCTGCGGGCGGATGCGGTGGGAACGGAGCAGTTCGCCGCATTCAAGGAGAATGAATTCCTTGAAGTGACGGGCAATCCGCTCTCCACGTTCGGGCTCGACGTCGACACGGCGAGCTACACCACGATGCGGCGGTACCTGACGGACATGAAGCGTCTGCCGCCCAAGGACTCGGTGCGCATCGAGGAGTACGTGAACTACTTCTCCTACGACTACGCAGGGCCGACGGGGAACGTCCCCGTGGCGGTGGCGTGCGAGCTGGGCGCGTGCCCGTGGAACGCGACACACAAGTTGTTGCGCGTGGGCGTACAGGCGAAACGCATCCCGAAGGAGTCGATTCCGCCCTGTAACCTCGTGTTCCTGATCGACAAGTCCGGGTCGATGGGCTACAACGGCGGATTCACGACGCTCGTGCAGGCGTTGCGGCTTCTCGTGGACCAGCTGCGTCCGGAGGATTCCGTCGCGATCGTCACCTATGCGAGCGGCGTGCAGGTGGAGCTGCCGGCGACATCCGGCGCAGACAAGGCGCGCATCCGGCAGGTCCTCGACAGCCTGCGCGCCGGCGGCGCCACGTCGGGCGGCGAAGGCCTGCAGCTCGCCTACGAGCAGGCGATGAAGAACTTCTCCGCGAAGAAGAACAACCGCGTGGTGCTCGTCACGGACGGCGACTTCAACGTGGGCATCCGCAATCCCTCCGAACTGGAGCGGTACATCGCGGAGAAGCGCGCGACGGGCGTGTTTTTGACCGTGCTCGGCGTCGGCCGCGGCAACTACCATGACACGATGATGAAGAAGCTCGCGAACGCCGGCAACGGCAACTACGCGTTCCTCGACGGCATCCTGGAGGCGAAGAAAGTGCTGATGACGGAGTTCGGCGGCACGATGATGACGGTGGCGAAGGACGTGAAGCTCCAGCTAGAGTTCAACCCGGCGCAGGTAGGCGCGTATCGTCTGCTCGGCTACGAGAACCGCCTCCTCGCGGCCAAGGACTTCAACGACGACAAGAAGGACGCTGGCGAGGTGGGCAGCGGGCATGCGATGACGGCGTTCTACGAGCTTGTGCCGGCCGGCGCGACGAACGCGGTGGCGACGACCGACGCGCTCAAATACCAGAAGCAGGTGCCGGTCGCCAACGAGGAACTTCTCACGGTGAAGCTGCGCTACAAGCTGCCGGACGCCGACGCGAGCACGCGGATCGACCAGTCCGTCGTGGCGAAGGACATCACGCTGGCGGAACCGTCGGAATCCTTCCGGTTCGCCTCGTCGGTCGTGGAGTTCGCGCTGCTACTGAAAGATTCCTCCTTCAAGGGATCGGCCTCGTTCGACGCCGTGGTCAAGCGGGCCCGCGCGGCGAAAGGCGCCGATGACAACGGCTGGCGCGCGGAGTTCATCCGCCTCGTCGAAACGGCGCAGTTGCTGCAAGCTTCACAGCCGAACAGACCTGGCCCCCGGAACGAACCGTTTGACGATAAAGAAATCTCAGTCAATCCCGGATTCTAGACCTCAATGCGGTGATCGACTCGAGTCTCATTTCCCGGCACGGAGGTACTTCTCCGTGCCGTACGGAAAGTCCGTAAGGTGGTAGTTGCCCACGTGGTCCCAGAGGATCGAGTAGGCTTTCGGGAAGTAGAGGAAAATCCACGGACAGTCCTCGCGCACGATCTCCTGCGCGCGGGTCCACGCGGCCTGGCGCGCCTCGGGCGTGGTGGCGGCCATCGCCTCGTCGTAGCACTTGTCGAACTCCGGGTTGCGGTAGTTGCCGTGGTTCGCGCCCGGCGAGCAGTTCTTCGAGTGGAAGAGCTGCAGGAAGTTCTCCGCGTCCGGATAGTCGCCCACCCAGCCGAGCATGAAGAGGGTCGTGTGCCCGTCCGAGACGGCCTTGAGGTACGCCGCCCACGTCATGAACTGCGGTTCGAGCTTGATCCCCACGCGATCGTAGAAGCCCTGCAGCAGCTCCACCTCCTCGCGCGCGCCCTGGTCCGCCCGCCCGAGCGCGATCGGGATGACGAGCCGCTTGCCGGTCTTCGGGTCGACGCCCTCCGGGAATCCGGCCTCCGCGAGCAGCTTCTTCGCCTTCTCCACGTTGAACGCGTACGCGAACGGCGTCTCAAGGCGCCCGTCCACGCCCGGCGGCAGCGGACCGTCCGCCGGCTCCACGCGGTCGTTGAGGAACCGCTTCCAGGCGGGCGCGTCGAACGCGCAGTTGAGCGCCTGGCGCAGCTTCTTGTTCTTCCCGAGCAGGGGGTCGTCCATGTTGAAGCCCACGTACATCACCTGCAGCGTCGGCGCGGAGAAGAGGCGCACGCCCTGTGCGGCGAGCGACGGCACGAGCTTCCCGTCCTTGCCCACCACGGCGTCCCAGTTGTTGCGGTCTATGCCGCCGAGGCCGTCCACCTCCTTGCCGAGGAACATGAGCCACTGGGTGGAGGGATCGGTCACGACCACGTACTCGATCTTGTCGTACGGCGCCGGATTCCGGAGGGCCGCCCAGCCGCGCCAAGCTGCGTCGCGCGTGAAGATCATGCGGTAGTTGCGCCACCATTCCGTCAGACGGTACGGCCCCGTCCCCACCGCGTGCTGCCCGAACGACGTGCCGTACTTCTCCACCGCCTCGTGCGGCACCACCGCAGAGTATGACAGCGCCGTAAGCCACGGGAACACGTGGAACGGCTTCTTCAGCGTGATGTTCACCGTCCGCGCGTCAACCGCCTCCACTTTGTCGACATAGTCCATCGTCCACATGCCGCTCGACGCATTCGCCGGATCGCGCAGACGCGTGAGCGAGAACACCACGTCCTCCGCCGTCGCCTCCCGGCCCTTGCCGTCGGGAAAACAGGGGTCGTCCTGAAAGCGCACGCCGTCGCGCAGACGGAACGTGTACACGAGGCGGTTCGTACTCACCTCCGGCAGATCGCACGCGCCCGACTTGAGACGGTAGGGACGCGCCTCGTAGTCGACTTCAAGCAGCGGCTCGTACACGAGGGACACCGCGCGCGAATCGTACACGGCGGAGGCGTGGATGGGATCCATCGACGCCACGCGCTCAAGCGGACGCCGGTAGGTGGCGGCCGCGCAGGCCGTTCCCAAAAGCAACAGCGTAATTCCGATCCGTTTCATTTCACCTTCTCCGCATCAACAGACTTCACTTCGCCGAACGCGCAGCGTCCGCGCGCCTCCAGCCGCACGGTCATGCGCCCGCGCGCCGGCACGCGCAACGTCAGCTCGCCGGTCGTCCCCAGACGCTCTACCCGCGCCGCCACCGGCGCACACGCGAGCTCCTTCCCATCTGCGCCCCTTGCTACCAACGCCACCCCACCGGGAGGGACGCGCTCCCGCGCGTCCGCCGCCACCCACGCCGCCGCGCCAACGTTCCCGAGCCGCGCGCGCACCACAACGGAATCTCCTTCGCGCGCAATCGCAAACTGGTCGAACTCGGCGTCAAGATACTTCGGCGGATTCGTACCATCGTACGGCACGCCACCGACCGCCACGAGCGGACAATCCCCCGAATCGTACGCCGCTCCGTCCAGACGCACCCCCAGCAGTTTCCCCGCCTTCCGTGCGGCGGCATACGCCTCCGCGCCTTCGGCGAACGCCGCGCGGCAGTAGCCGCCCGCGTGCGCGTCGCGGTCAAAAGTCATCCATGCGTCCGGCGCGGAGCGAGAACGCGCCGCACGGAACGCAGGTGCGTAGTCGCGGATGAGGCGGGCGGCCGGACGCTCCTCGCCCGACGGCGCGATAATGCCGTAGTCGCTCCTCTCGCCCACGCGGTAGCCGCCCGGCCACCACCACGGAGCCGTGCCGTTCGCGCCCGCACGCAGCGCGGCGCGGTAGAAGCGCGCGGAGTAGGTTCCCTGATTCTCGATGCCAGCCGGCGACGTCTCCATCGTCCGCGCGTCCCACGCGTTGCGGCCGAACTCGGACCACATGATCGGCTTGCCGCCCGTCGTGGCGTCCACGTACCGCGTGATCCACCCGATGGCGGCCTCGCCTGCGTCCGTATCCGGCACGGCGTAGCCCTCGGGGCAGATGAAGTCGATGTGGCGCACCGGACCCGACAGCGCGAAGTCGTACGGCAGCGTGTTGCCCTGCCGGAAGCTCACGAGGTGGTTCGGATCGAGCGCGCGCAGGCGCCGCGTGGCGTCGTTCCACGCGCGGCTCGTCGCGTTGTCCATGAACCGCCGGTACGCGGCCATCTGCACGCGCCACGGGCCGTCCTCCACGAACCACTTGTCCGCCGGACCGATCACCTCGCCCTTCGCATTGCGGCGCGCGGGCACGCCCCAGTCCTTCTCCGCGCGCGCCACGTTGCCGTACTGGTCCTGGATCCACTGCCGCCACGCGGCGTCCCACCGCGCGCGCGCCGCGTCGTTCCTGAAGAGGTGGTTCCCCGGTTCCCAGATCGTGTCGTAGGCGACGATCGTCGCGTTGCCCGCAAGACGTCCCGCCGCGAGGAACTCCGCGCCGTCCTTTTCGCGGAAGGCGAGCGGAGACGCCCACCCCACGTAAAGGTTCACGTAGATGCCGTGCGCGCGGCAGCGGCGCAGCACGTCGAGGAGATTGCGGACGTGCTTGACAGCTGGCGCCTGAATGCTGATCATCGTGCCGCCCATCGCGGCGAAATGGGCGAAGTCGCGCTCGACGAGCGCGGGCGCGTACCCTTCCCCGCACATCCAGCCGCCCCAGAAGTCCGCATGCTCCATGCCCGCGATGTAGCCCGGCCAGAAGTTGACGCCCACCGGATACCACGGCTTTCCGTGCAGCATGAAGTTACCGTCCTTCACCGTGATGAAATCGCCCGGCGCGTCGGGTCCCTCCGGCAGCACGGCGAACTCGTGCGCAATCACGTCGTCGCCCAGACGCACGGACACGCGGCAGGGCGCGTAACTCGGACGCAACGCCACCGGACACGCCACCGACACGCCGTTCGTCAGCGCGCCGCGCCACACGACGCGCCCTTCCGCGTCGCGCACCTCAGCCTCGGCGGAGGTCGCGGGACCGTACCAGTCCGCACCCACCCGTATCGGTTCACCGGGGAAATACGCGAACTTGTCCGTGCCCGCGCAGTACAGATACGAGCCGCCCACCAGCCGCGCAACCATCTCGGCCACACCGACGCCTCTCTTGCCGACCGCCATTCCCGCCAACCGGCGCGCGGGCTTCCCCGGCCGCCGTTCGAGCAGCATCCACTCGGCGGCACCCTCGCCGCCCACCGTGTCGCGCACGGTCCGCAGCGGAATGAAGCGCCAGCAGATGCCCTGCCCGAAACCCTCGCCCAGAGGACGCGGCACCGCGCACAGCTCGCCGGCCACGCGCATCGTCTTGTAGCGCGGGTAGACGCCGTCCTGTTCGGGCACCCTCACCTCCGGCACGGCACCCGCGCCCGCAAAAGGATCGCGGCAGGAACCGAAGTCGCGGAAGCGGACGGAACCTGCACGTCCGGCCATCACCGGCGTATGCGACTGGGAAAAGCCCAGACCGATGTCGACCGCGCGCGCGGGATTGAAATGGTCGCCGGGACCGCCGCGTCCCTTCGCGCTCGAATCGCGCCAGTGGCGAAAATCGTCGCGCGAGAGCGTCACGCGCGTCCAGTCCACGCCGATCGAAGCCGTCGCGATCCAGCGGCTGCCGTCCGACTCCACGAACTCCACCGACAGCACGGTGTTCGTCTCGTCTGCCTTCGCGGTGAACGCGAACATCGTCTCGCCGTCGCCGAAGAAGCGCATGCCGCGCGGGGAATGGAACACGTCCCAGCCCATGAGCGGCACGGTCGAGAGATGGAGGCAGTCGCCTTCCCGCCGGAAGAAGCTGCCTTCGGGCGCGCGCCCGTTGTGGACCCGATGCCAGGCGCGTTCGTCGAAGTCGTTCGAAAGGCACGGTGGACGAAAACCGACCGGCACGCGGGCGAGTTCGGCCTCGACCATCTCGCGCGTGTACCAGCGTCCGTCGCGGCGGAACACCTCCTTGTCGAGCATCGGGCCACCCGTGAACACGGCAGGGCCGCCGGCCTGGACGAACACAAGCGCGGACGCCGCGACGGAACGCGGGATGGCCTCGCAGGACGACACGACGAGCGCGGCGTAGCGGTTGGTGGAAAGGTTCGCCATGCCCGCGACGTCGAGCCTCTCCACCTGAAACCCGCGCGCCTCCAGCGCAGCGACGACTTCGCGATTCGCCTCGAGGTCCTGTCCGGGCACCGCGTCGTCGAACACCGCGACAAGCGACGCGGCCAGCACGCAGTTCAGCAGCACCACGCCACCCCTGTCATCAGCGCGGCCGTGTAGGCGGCGGAGACCACGTCGTCGAACAGCACGCCCGACGCCGTATGGACGTTGCGGTCGATGTAGCGGGCGATCGGCAGCTTGATCGCGTCGAAGATGCGGAACACGCAGAACCCTGCCAACGCGAGCTGCCAGACGGGAAATGCGGGACGATCGGGCAGAATCCAGAACAGCGGCACGCAGAGATAGCCCACGACCTCGTCCAGAACGAAGTGCCGCGGATCGGAATCGTTCCACCACTTCTGCGCCCATGGCGTGAGCCAGTAGTGGAGAGCGGAGAAGAACACCACGCCCCAGAAACACCACACGCGCACGGCCGTGTCGCTCCATCCGGCCCACACCGCCGCCAGGTGCCACGCGAGCCCAGACAACGCGCCAAACGAGCCCGGCACCACGGGCGCAAGCCCGAGGAAAAACCCGCTCGCGAGGAACAGTTTCAGTTTATCGTCTTTTTTCACGCGGCATAGTATATCACAAAGCGCCGACTAGCGGCGAAGACGCAGGTTGCGGAACTCGACCTTCATCGGCGGACCCTGGTGGAGCTGGAGGGCGATATGCCCCTTCGCCGGGAAGAATTCCGCGCGCGGGTCCTCCACCGAGGTGGTGCGCACGCCGTTGATCCACACCGTGATCTTGCGCCCCTCCACCTTCACGCGGATGTCGTTCCACTGCTCGGTACGGTAGAGCTTCTGGAGCGCCGCGCTGTCCGCGAAGCGCGTAACCTGCTTCTTGCCCGCCGCGTCGATCACCACGTCCGCCCCGCGCTCGCCGACGAGATGCTGTTTGGGATGGTAGAGAAAGCCCACGTAGTTGCCGCCGCCGTTCATGTCCGCCTGGTAACCGTTGTCGCCGATGAACTGCGGCTTGCAGCGCAGCTGGATGCCGCTGTTGGCGCCCTTCGTGAGACGGAACTCGGCGCGGAGCTCGAAGTCGGACAGCTCCTCGGCGGTGTAGACGAGGTGGTGGTTGGGCTTGCAGAGGTGATTCGCCGTGGACTCGCCCGTGATCACGCCGTCGCGCACGGAGAAGTACCCGTCCTGCTGGCTCCAGCCGGAGAGGTCGCGTCCGTTGAAGATCGGACGGAACAGCACGGCCTCCGCGCCGGGCACGAAGCCGCGGCGGTCGAGCGTGTTGAGGATGCGCACGAGCGCGGCCTGCTCGTCGCCCGTCGCCGCCTGCGCGGCCGCGACGAGCGGCTTCGCCATCGTCTCGGGAAGACGCTGTCCCGTGAGGTGCACCTCGCCGTTCTCGGTGGTGATGGTCGAGACCTCCGGCCCGTCGCCGATGCGGTACGTGAGGTGGAGCTCCTTGACCTTGCCCGGCGCGGGGTCGCGCGCGAAGCCGCCGCGTCCGGCCAGGCGGTTGCCCGACATGATCGCGCGCGAACCGCCCTCCACGAGCGAGCAGACCATGTCCATGACGTTGGCGACCGGTCGCGCCACGGGCTTGCCGTTGGGACCCGTCACGGTATCAGGCCCAAAATAGCCGTACTCGGCCTTGATTACCGTGATCTTGGCGTCGTCGGCTTCAAAGGCGCGCGTCGCGAGACGGATGATGGAACCTTCAAGGCGGTCCTCGCGCGGGAACTCCTTCAGCAAGGCGAGCAGCTGCGGCAGGTCCTCCGGGTCGCAAAGCGTCGCGAAGGACTTGAACACCTCGCTGCGCAGGCCCGCGTTCTTCGTGGTGCGCGCGAGCGCGACGAAACGCGGCAGGAGGGCTCGCACGCGACGGTCGCCGAGCACGCCCACGGCGAGACGCGCCTTCTTCGCGTCAGGTCCGTCGACGAGGGCAAGCAGTTTCTCCACGATGCCATCGTTCGGGAACCCGACGAGCTGACGGCGCGCGAGCGTGGACTCGAAGCCCGAGGCGAGCGCCGCGTCCACAAGCGCGGGCACGGTGGAGAGGTCGCCCTTCTGGATTGCGGTCTTCGGCGGGAACGCGGTGATCGCGGCGGAGGCACCGGCGTAGCCCGGCGTCACCGGCTCCTTGCGGATGCGCAGGGAGGCGTCCAGCGCGGTCTGGCGCTTCGCGTCCTTCACCCTCGCGCGCGCGGCGACGAGCGCGGCCTCGGCCTCGGGGCCGGGGATGTTCTGCAGGCCGTAGCGCGCAGCGTGGAAGAGCGGCGGCTCGGTCGCGTCGACGAGCAGCGCGGCGAGCGCGGGCACGCACGCGGCCGTGCCCTTGTGGCAGAGCTCCTGGCAGGCCGTGACCTTGTCGTTGAGGCCGTTCTCCTTCAGCACCGCGAGCAGCTCCGGCTCGGTCATGCGGAACGCGGGCTGTTTCAGCTCGGCAGCCATCGCGCCCAGCGCAACCAAAGCACACGCCAAAAATACTTTCTTCATGTTTTCCCTCTTTCTTCATTCCGCCGCCAAGATGGCGGCTCTCCATACCGTTCCAGCTCTTCCTAACTATTCACTATCACCTATTCACTAGATTATCTGCCATCCCTCGCGCTGGGCGCGGGAGAGCATGCGGTTGGCCTCGGGGTCGTTGACGAACTCCTCCTTCACCGGATCCCAGGTCATGTCGCGGCCTAGCCACTGCGCGATGTTGGCGCAGTGCACGGTCGTCATCGAGCGGTGCATCATCACGGGATTGGCGATGGTCTTCGCGCGCGTCTTCACCGAGTTGAGGAACTGGCGCAGGTGGTTCTGGCCCGTGTAGCCCGTACGCACGCAGTAGTCGGCGAGTATCTTCTGGTAGTCGGCGAGGAGCGACGGACGCGACACCTCTGGCATCGTGTAGCCGTCCGCGCACGACACCCACCCTTCGGAACCGACGTAGCGCACGCCGCACGTGCCGCGCCAGCCGCACTGCACGGCCACCATCTCCACGCCGTTCGCGAAGCGCATGCGCAGGCCGTCAGGAACAGGCGTGTTCATGCACGGATAGAAGACAGGCGACGAACCCTCCATGCCAATCGCGTCATGGCACTGCGCGAACGTGTGCGAGCCCCATTCGCCGATGATGCCGGTGTAGAGGTCGTGGTCGCGGTGCCAGGCACCGTGCAGGTAGGCCTTGTTGTACGGACGCCACGCGCAAGGACCCAACCAGGCGTCCCAGTCCACCTCCTCGCGCGGCGGCTCGGGCTCGGCGGGCAGCCATTGGCGCGCGCGGTTCACGTCGCCGCCCGGCGCGAGGTGGGCGTAGACGGTCTTGACCTCGCCGAGGCGTCCAAGGCGCACAAGCTCGTTGCACACGACGAAGTTGGGTTCGCTCAGGCGCTGCATGCCGGCCTGGTAAATCCGCTTGTACTTGGCGGCGGTCGCCACCACGGCCTGTCCCTCACGGACGGTCATCGACGCGGGCTTCTCGGTGTAGACGTCCTTGCCCGCGCGCATGGCGGTGATGGAGACACCGGCGTGCCAGCGGTCGCCCGTGGCGGTGAGGATGGCGTCGACGTCCTTCCGCGCGAGCAGCTCCTTCATGTCGATGTACTGTGCGCAGTCCTTCGTGCCGTAGTGTTTGTCGACGAGGTCCTTGATCGCGTCGCGGCGCTCCCTGCGCACGTCGCAGATGGCCACGAACTGGACGTCCTTCTCCGGCAGCACCCAGTTGCGCAGGTCGCCGGTGCCGCGATTACCGAGGCCGATGGCGCCCATCACGATGCGGTCGGACGGCGCCACGTTGCCGTCCAGCCCGAGCGCGGAGGCGGGTACGAGCCACGGCAGCGCGACCGCGCTGCCCGCCCGCGTGAGAAAAGAACGACGGGAGAGTCTTGACAATTTTTTCATGGCGCCATTATACCACAACGCCGCCCCCCGCGCCAGTCCCGTTTCAGGCAATCGGGGGGGAGAGAGCGGGGCCAGCTCACTGCACCGTCACGGCCCACGGGCCGCCGGAGGGACGCTTGCAGGACGCCACGCCCTGGCCCACGCCGTCCACCACGAGGCCGTTCACGTTCACCGTGTACTTCAGCAGCTTCGCCTTGCCGTTGACCCTCCCCAGCGCGTATGCCTTGAACGAGCCCTTGAAGATGCCCGTCTTTGTCGTATAGGTGAGCTTCAGGGCCGAGACGTTGGAGCCCTTGACCACAAGGTCGGTCTCTCCCGTCTTCTTGTTCTTCGCCAACTTCACGACCGCCGCCTTGGCACACTTCCACTTGCCGCCCGCCACGGTAAAGGTCGCCTCGTACGGCAGGAGGTCGTCCAGTAGCGCTCCGGACACGGCAAGGTTGAAATCTTCCAGGGTGAACGTTCCCCGCGCGCCGCCCTTCAGCGCACCGCCGACGGTCGCCTTCGCCATCTCGTAGGCGGCGTTCTTGAGCGTGAAGGTTCCGTCCGCCGCCATTTCGAACGTCATGTTGCCGATCGGCGCCTTGAATTTGAGCGCCTTGGGCGCGATTCGCTTCGTCGCGTCCAAGGTCACGTTCACGCCCGTGGACGTGACCTTCTTCACCTTACCGCCCGACAGCAACGTCGCCTTTGCGGAAAGCTTCACACTTCCCTTCCTCTTGTTGATCTTCCCGATCTTGACCTGCATCGTGCCGGACAGCACGCC
This sequence comes from Kiritimatiellia bacterium, assembly GCA_017427485.1. Taxonomy (GTDB): domain Bacteria; phylum Verrucomicrobiota; class Kiritimatiellia; order RFP12; family UBA1067; genus RUG572. The sequence continues at coordinate 9,588 of JAFRSR010000443.1, read as the reverse complement.
GTTCTTGTACAGCGCGCCCGTCACGGTCTGCACCTTGGGAAAGGCAAGATTGGGGATTTTCCCGCCGATAGTCCCCTCGATACCGCCGCCGCCCGACGATCCGCCGCCACTCGACGATCCGCCGCCATTCTTCCAGTGTGCAAAAAAGGTCACGTTGCCGGTGACGACCGTCTCTGATGTCGCCTTTGTGCCACCCGTCGCCGCAGTGAACCAGCCGAGGAACGTGTCACGCGACTTCGTCGGCGTCGGCCAGACTGCTGCCGGAATCCGATTCCCCAGGCTGGCGTACTTGCGCTTCGGGAACGCGAGCGTGCCGCCATTCGCGTCGAACTCCACGGTCACCGGCGTTGTGGCGCCCGAATAGTATTGCAAAGACAGAGAATTACACCCAAAAAATGAATTGTATTCCATGTCGTCGTATTTCAAGTGCTCCGGCAACCACGCCACCTTTAGGTCCCAGCAATAGTCGAACGCGCTGTAGCCCAGGCTCGTGACGCTTTTCGGAATGACCACCAACGAAAGATCCTCGCAGTAGGTGAATGCGTAGTCGCCAATGACCGCAACCCCTTCAGGGATGAACACCGTTTCCACGGCCGACTGGCCGAACGCCTTCGTTCCTATCTGCGTGACTCCGTCGGGAATCTCCACATACAGCAGTGCGCTACACCCCCAGAACGCCTCGTCCGGTATTTCAGTAATGCCGCCCGGGAGGGATACGCCCGTAATCTTCGTATTCTCCTTGAACAGCTCTCCGGCGAATCCGACCACGTTGAGGCCTTCGATCTTGGCGGGCATCGAAACGGCGCCCGTCGGCTCCGGCGTGACCGCGCTTATGACGCATCCGCCCTCGACCTCGTCCGCGGTCCACTCGTAGCCGCCGGAACTCCCCATCCGCACCTTCGCGAACTTGGCCTCGGCCGGCAGTCCCCATGCGCCTCCGGCAAACGTGACCGCGCGGATGGTCGTCGTCAGCGTCAAGGTTATCGGCTTGTCATAGTAGGTCGCGGTGCCGGACGACGGATCGGAGCCGTCAAGCGTGTAGTAGATCGCCGCACCCGACGCAGCCGACAGGGCCACCGTGATCGAATCATGGAATCTGGTACCGGCTCCAGGGGAAAACACGACCTCCTGCGCAACGCGCCCGAGCATGGCGCGCAGATCGTTCACGGAATGGTAACCGCCCTCCGCCGCGAGCGATTTGTCGTTCACGGCGTCGATGATGGCGATGAAGGGCAATGAATTGCCCATGTCGTATCCGCTGAAATACGACGCCGACTCCTCATACTGGTCGTCGCAGTTGTTGTACCAGCAGACATAGTTCTTCAGCAGGTGCCGCTTCACGAGCGGATCCTCGCACGAGTAGTTGCGCGTGCCCATCGTGTTGCCGCAGGAGTCGCGGCCGCTGATGACGAAGACCTTCTTGCCTTCCGCCTTGGCCTTCGCGAACGCCTCGGCGCGCGTCGTCAGCCATTCCAGCGGTTCGAGCGGGACTCCCCCGTCCCCGCCGATTTCGCTCCCTTTCTCCGCGCGCCACTGGGAAGCTGCGGCGTACGTGTTGTAAAGCGTCGAGCTGTTGTCGTGAGAGGCGTCGCCGACCGCCACGCCTTTATATGTGGAATAGGGCGACGAGAAGAACGGCGCGTCGGCGCCGCCGGGGCCTTCCGTCCCGTACGCCATCACGGTATGGTACTGTTCGCCGCCTGCGGTGAAGTAGTACCCGGCCGAATAGGAATAGAGCTGCGGGCCGGGGTCGGTCGGCTGCACGTCACTGTGTCCGCAGCCCATGTTGTGCCCGACTTCATGCGTCATCGTGTGCGACTGCGCGACGGAGCGAACCGCGCAGACGTTGTAGGCATAGTCCGCAAACGACGCGAAGTCCGTCGTCGTAAGGCTCATTCCGAGTCCGGTCGTGCCGACCTCTGATCCCGTGTCGATGAGAACCGTCACGATGTCCGCGCCAACCTCCTCGCGCGCGGCCTGGATGGGCGCCCAGCCGCCGTTACCCGCCATCACGTCAAAAAGCGTGTCGCCCAGGTTGTCCGACCACTCCGACACGCTGACGACACCGACGAGCCGGAAACGGAAGTACCCGTCAAGTCCGTTGTTGGCGAGCACCGTGTTCATCTTCTGCACGGCCATCTGGGCAAAATTGGTGACTCCGCCGCCGTTGCCAATCGCCCATGTCGCCGCGTTCTTGTCATAGGCGACGAGGATGTCGACGCAGGTCTTGTCGCCCGAGTTGGGAACAACGTCATCCAACACGCTCGCCTTCGCCGAGGCCTTTCCCGTCAGGACCGGAGGCGTCAGCGCGTCACACCCGCACGTCCCACCCTTGGCTTCCACCTCCTGCACCGTCACGCCGGCTTCAGTGGAAATGACCTTGTACACTTTCCTGTTGCGGTAATCCTGAATATCGACGGTCAGTCCCTCGGCCGTGCGCAGCACGACGGCATTCTGGAGCCCCTCGTAGCCGGACACCTCGGCAAGGAACACGTCGCCGCCCAGACGCGACGGCATCTTCTGCCTGAGCACAAGGTCGATCTCAACGTCGTCAAAAAGCGTCAGCGACAGCTTGTCGCCGACGTTCACCACACCGACGTCCGCCGCGCCGACATCAAGATTCGCCTTGCGCAACGCCCCACTTCCAGAAAATGCCGGAGGCACCGAAGATTCCGCCCTCATGGCACGGCCGATCACCACCTCCTTCGGCGCGCGCAAGTCAAGGGAAAAGTTCTTTCCCCAAGTCATTGCTGCGGCCAAACACGCCGCAGTCAACACCAGTAACTTCTTTAATTTCATTTGCGAACCTCCTTTTTTCTCGAAAAGATTTTTGTATTTTACCAAACCAATTTGCAGAACACAAACAGAATGTAATCGGTCAGCGGCTGGCGGCGAACTCCAGCCAGTCGGCGGCGAGAAGGCCGCAAGGGCCTTCAGGACCGCTGACGGCGTTCCAGAAGCGCATGTCCCAGGTGCCGTTGGCGGGATCGCCGAACATCGGCTGCACGGACGTGCTGATGGAGATCTCCAGCTTCGCCTTCTTTCCCGCGAGGTCGGCGGGGACGTCCCACTCGAACGGCGCCCAGGCGCGCACGCCCAGGTCCTTGCCGTCCAGCTTGACCTGCGTGAGGCGTCCGCCCGTCGAGAGACGCAGACGCGTGCGCACGGCGTTCGGCACCGTCACCTCGGCCGACCACGTGGCCGTTCCCGTGAAGTCTGCCAGACCGCTGGCAGCGAGCGGACCAAGCCGCACCTTCCCCTTCAGACGCGGCATGAGCACGCCGTTGAAGACGGCGAAGTCGCCCGAGACGAACAGCGCCGGGAAGAAGAAATTGCAGTCCTTCTCGCCGGAGGCGATGGCGAAGGCATGTTCGCCCACCGCGAGGTCGAACGGCTTCGTCTGGCGGTAGAGTGGGTCGTAGCAGGGACGCAGGGATGTGCAGGGCTCGGGGGATTCCACCTTCGCGCCATCCATCTCGAACGCATACGGTTCGGCGATGTGGCGGATCACCTTGTCGCCCTTCGCGGGCTGCTCGTTGATGCCGATGGGGCGTCCGGAGGAGGTCACGGCATAGCTCATCGCACAGTCGCGCGTGAGGAGGCGAACGCCCTTCAACGGCGCGGCGACCTTGAGCGAACCTTTCCGCGAGGAGTCGAAGTTGACGCGGCGGATGTTCGGCGCGTCGAGGGCGAGGTCCCATTCGACGTTCATGAGCGAGCGGACGGCGGAGGGGATTTCGCCGCCAAGATGGCGGCTCTCCATAGAGCCGTTCGCAACAAGCTGCGACCCTCCCGCTGGTAGGGCGGTCGCCCCGCGACCGCCGCCCGCCGCATCAAACAACACCTCGCCGCGTGCGGGGAGAGTAAAGGTCGTGCGCGTGCCGTTGCGCTCGGCGATGAGCGTGCGGTCGGAGAACGGCTGCAGGTTGAGCACCGCCGAGGAGCCGTCCGTGTAAGTGCGCATAAGAACGTCCGTGGCGGGGGTGCCGTCTTGCTCCAAGACCTTGAAGGTGGCGGGGAGGCGTTCGCGGCAGAGGGCGAGCGTGGCCTCAGCCGTCAAATCCGCCTTGCCCGTGCGTTCCTCGGCGTACCGACCGTCCGCGCTGCAGGTGAATACGAGCGGAAGATCTGTAGCCTCGCCTTCGTCCACGAGACGACACGTGAACTGGTTCAGCTCGAGCACGCGCAGGAGGCTCTGGAGGTTGGGACCGGGCACGGCCTTCGTGCGTCCCGCGATCGCGAGTTGCTGTGCCGTGCGGTTGGGGTAGCGCACGGCCACCTCGCGTTCCGCGACGGTCTTACGCGCCCATTCGGCGGCCACGCGCGCCTCTTCGGCGAGGATGCGCGCGTGCTTCTCGTACCACGGGTGGATCGGTCCCGTGCAGGAGAGGTAGCCGTGCTTCTCCACAAGGCCCTTCTCGTCCATCACGTCCATGCAGGAGATGTAGTGGTCAATGCCGTGGAACGCGCACATCCACATCACGAACCGGAGCGTGACGGGGACGTGGTTGGCGGGACCGCAGGCGTAGAGTTCGGCGAGTCCTCCGTTGCCGCGGTGCAGGATGGCCTGGCGCGCCACGTTGTAGGTGACCCATTCGATGCGGTCGGGCTCGCAGCGCGTGTGGATCTCGTCCATGCCGGGCAGCGACTCGCCGCGCAGGCAGAGAATCGGATTGCCGTTGCAGCGGGCCGAGCCGTAGAGGTCGTTCTCGGAAATCATGTGGCCGGTGAAGAGGATGCCGTGCGCGTCGCACCACGCGCGGATCTGGTCGAAGTACGCGGCGCGGAAGCGCTTGCCCATGAGGTCCAGGTACACGGACCACACGTCGCCCTCCTTCGTCGCAAGCCACTTCTCCACGTCTGTCTTCAGCGCGCGGCCCGTCGCGGCCTTGTATTCATCCTCCAGGCCCGAATACTTTCGGAACGAGACGAGCGGTTTGCCGTCGGGGAAGGTGACGCGCGTGGGGTGGCCGGGTTCGTCCGTGAAGATGCCGAGGATGGTCTTGTTCTTGAACCAGCGGTCGAGGCGCTTCGCGTAGACCTCGTGCGTCAGCTCGATAAACCGCGCCACGGCAGCGGGCTCGCACACGTTCACCCAGCCGCCGGGCGCGAGGGCGGTCGTCCAGCGGTAGGAGCCGTCCGGGTTGCGGTAGACGCCGTATTCCGCGTAGCGCCAGGCGTCATTCTCGTTCGGCACGCGTCCCTTGCACGTGCCGCTCGGCCAGTTGTACTCGTCGTAGAGCCACACCTTCATGCCGCGCTTCTCGGCCTCGTCGCAGAACCACTCGTTCAGCTTCAGCCACTCCTCACCCATGTACTCCAGCTCAAGGCCGCTCCGCGCGTAGATGAGGAACGAGTCGATGCCCTGCGCCTGGATGGCGGCCACCTTGGCCCGCACCTCGGCCTCGGTGGGCTTCCCCGTGATGGCGAGGAAGGGAATCATCCCGTCGCCGCGATTCTCCTCCGCCCCTGCGGAGGAGAAAAGCAACGTGGCGGACAGCGCGGCAGTTATTAGTCTTTTCATTCTGGATTCCTTGTTTGCAAGATGACTATTGGACAGAATCTCTCAGCGCGGCGCAGACCTTGCGCCAGGCCGGCTGGCCGTCCCGGCAGCAGGCGCCCGCCACGAACGGACGCTCCGGCACGTCAAACGCGGCGCCGGGGGCGATCTCGGTCTTGGTGAACGAGAAGCAGGCGTCGGGGTGGAGGTTCTTGTCCTGCCAGAACTTGATCTCCACGCCCGAACGGCGCGGCGATGTCAGGCCGAGGTATGTGCCGTCCGGCAGTTCCCACGCGGACGTCCGCCACGGACGCCACAGACCGGGCGGGATCGGCGTGGGCTGACCCTCCTTCGGCGGCTCGAACGCCTCGTCGCCCGTCGCCACCCGCACGCCCGCGCGGTCCTTCGGAGTCAGACGGAAGTACGCCGCGTCGACAGGAAGCGCGCGCCCGCCCTTGTTCGCGATCCCCCGCAGTTCGGCAATGAAGAAGGCCTGTCCCCGTGGCAGGTAGAGACGCTCAACGACCTCAAACGCCCCCGCCTTCGTCTGACCGCGGAAGGTGACGTCCAGGATGCCCAAGCCGTCCTTCACCTCGCCATGCACCGCCGTCACGTCGGGCGCGCCGGTCCACCAGACGTGTCCGCCAGAATATTCGCGGATCGAGGGCGAGAACACGCCCGCGCCGTCGATGGAGATGTCCGCGCCGCCGATCCGTCCCGTGAGGCGGACGAGGCCGTTGGAGAGCGCGAAGGTGCCGTCGGGATTGTTCACAAACCGGTAGGGCGCGGCCTCCGGACGCGCCGTGGCGGCGGGTCGAGGACGCCCCGCCCTACCGGCTATCATCTCCGCCGAGAGACGGACGACGGGCCGCTCCCGCGGCAAGGGCGCGGCGCGCCACTTGGCGGGATCGTTCTGGACCTCCGCGAGCGCGGCGACGAGTTCGGGCCACGGCTCGTCATCGGCGTTCACGAGGCCGTAGTTGCTGTTCTCGGACTTCTCCGACTTCCGTCCGCAGGCGGGCTGGTCGCTCCACTTGAAGAACACGTACCCCGCGCAGTAGGGGAGCGCGTAGAGCGTGCGCGCGAAGACGCCTGCCGCCGCCGCGCGCTCGCGCTGCGTGAAGAACCGCTGCCCCGCGCCGTGCGTGCAGGGGAGTCCCGAGTCGAGCGCGGTGAACGACCATTCCGTCACGATCACGGGCTTGCCCGCCATCGCCGCGCGCTCCGCGATGACGTCCGCGATCGGACGCGCCTTCGCGTGCAGCCCGTTCAGCGCGACGCCGCGGTCGAGGTCGACCATCGGGTAGACGTTCGCCGAGACGACGTCGCAGTACCTTCCGCACTCCTCCCACACGACGGGGTCGCTCGACCGCAGGCCGGCGAAGCGGCAGCCCAGCACGAGGTGGTTCGGATCGGCCTCGCGGATGGCGCGCGTGGTGATCTCGAAGTAGCGGCGCGCGATGAGGCGGATGAACTCGCGCGTCACCTCCACGGGCGCCGCCTCGGGCGAGGCGATGCCGCGCTCCTTGAGGAACGCCTCCAGCGCGACGCGCGCGGAGTGTCCCGTCGGCTTCTTCGCGCAGGCGTCGAAGAGCCCGCGCGCGGGCGGCGTGCTGAACTTCCGCATGTCGCCCCACCAGGACAGTTCGTTGTCGATGTAGTAGCCGATCAGCCACGGGTCGTCCTTGTTCGGCGCGCACTGGCGGCGGGCGACGTAGCGGCAGTACGCTTCGAACTTCGGCGAGAACACGTTCGGGAACGCCGTGCAGGGGCCGCCGTCGCACGGCAGGATATCGTAGTCGCCGCACGAACTCATCATCGTGCCGATCGAGAGGATGGTCGCGTGCGGCAGGCCGCGGTGCAGGAGCGTCTTCTCCGGGGACGACACCATGTTGAAGCCCCACGAGGTGAGACGCGCCAGCGTGTTGGTGGACCAGTCGGACACCGACGGATACTTGCGCGCGACGGTCCGTCCGTAGGGCGCATAGCCGAGCTTCGCGTTGTGGTCGCCACGCGGGTTCGCCGAGCCGACGCCCGCGAGGAAGAACGGCTTGCCGAGCGGGTCCACGAAGTGCCAGCGCCCGTCCGCGTCCTTCGCCGTGCGGAAGAAGCCCGCGTTCGCCACGCCGTGATAGGGCGGGAAGGATGAAACCTTCTGCGCGACGGGCGCGGGAGGCGGACACGGCGCGCCGCACGTCGCCGTCACGTCGGAGAAGACGCCGCTGATGGCGTAACTCTTCAACGCGGGGCGTCCGCAGCCGACCGCGCCGGGCTTCAGACGGAAGCGGCGGCGGAAGAGCAAGCGTCCGTCGGCGGCGTGCACCGTCCCCTCCACGCCCGCGCCGTCCATCGCGAGCGACAGGCGGTAGGTTTCGCCGGTCGTCCACGTTCCCTTGACCTGGTCGATCTCCATCTTCAGGCTTTGCTGGGACAGCCACTGCTCGTCGCGCATCTCGCAGAGCTCAAATCCCCGGCGTTCGGTCGGCGACTCCACGAGCGCCATGTGCCAGTAGCGTCCGGGACACTCGTACAGGGCCACGGCGGCGGTCTTGAAAGTCTGGCCCGTGATCTGCTCGGGACGGTACGTTGCCGTGACGGTGACGTTGGAGGAGAGCGGCTGCGCCTTCGAGACGGCGAAGCTGTGCGACGCCTCGTTCCGGCAGTCGTACACGCCTTTCACGAAGGTGCCGCCGAGGGGATTCATGTTCTCCCAAGCCTCGGACGCCATGTCCAGCCGCGCGCCGAATGTCATCGCCGACATCAACGCAGCAGATCCAATCAGAAAGTTCTTCCGTGAAATGTTCATATTACTATCTTCCGTTGCGGCACATGATAACATGTCCCCGCCGATTTGACAACAACTCCGCGCTCTGTGTATAATCCCCGCATCGCATACAAAGCGGAAGGACATGCCATGAAGAAAATCTCGATCTTGGTCGCGCTCGTCGCCTGCGCGGCGGCCGGCGCGGACGACGCGGGACTCCTCGCGCAGGAGTTCATCGCCCCGCCCGTGGCGGGACACGTCCACGCCTCCACGTTGCTGCCGCTGGCGGACGGCGGCTACCTCGCGGCGTGGTTCGAGGGGTCGAAGGAAGGCGCGGCGGACGTGGCCATCAAGGGCAGCCGGCGTCGGAACGGACAGTGGGGCCCCGTGCGCGTGCTCGCGAAGGTCAACCCCGATTCGCCGCACTGGAACCCCGTGCTGTGGAAGGCCGACGACGGACGCGTCGTCCTGTTCTTCAAGGTCGGGCGCAACTGCTCGGACTGGCGCACCTACGTGCGCGAGAGCCGCGACGAGGGCGAGACCTGGACGCCCCCGCGTGAACTCATCCCAGGCGAGGTGCGCGGCGGACGCGGTCCCGTCCGCAACAAGTGCCTCCGCCTCGCAAACGGCCGCTGGCTGGCGCCCGCCTCGCGCGAGATCGGTCGCTGGCGCGCGTTCGTGGACATCTCGGACGACGACGGGCGCACCTGGCGGGCGTCGCCCGAGTTCCCCGTCCCGGCGGACGCCCCGGCGAAGTTCGGCGTCATCCAGCCGACGCTCTGGTCCGACGCGGCCGGCGTCCACGCCCTCCTCCGCGCCAACGACGGCTGGATCTGGCGCACGGACTCGACCGACAACGGCGAGACGTGGCGCGAACTCCGCCGGTCGCCGCTTCCCAACATCAACTCCGGAATCGACTGCGTGCGCGCGTCGAACGGCCTCCTCTACCTCGTCTTGAACGGCGCGGACCCCAAGGGGAAAAAAGGGACATGGGGTTCGCGCAGCCACCTCGAGCTCCGTTCGTCGTCCGACGGCGGCGAGACCTGGCGGACATGCCGCGTGCTGGCCGACGACGCGCTGCGCCAGCCTGACGGGCGGGCCACGGAGTTCTCCTATCCGGCCATCCGCGAACCGCGTCCCGGCGTGCTGGCCGTCACCTTCACGTGGAACCGCCGCCAGATCCGGTTCGTCGAGCTTCGCTGTCCGTAAAATGTTTTGACCATCTCCTGACATTCCTCTGACGGGGGACTGACACGTCTTTCGGCCGACGTATGGTATACTACATGCCGTCAACCACAAAAAAGAAAGGATTCGACATGGGACT
>JAFRSR010000442.1 GCA_017427485.1 Kiritimatiellia bacterium | reverse complement strand
GCCGCGGCCGCGCGCACGATGGCGGGCGCGGCCGCTGCCGCGGCTGCGCCGGCCTTGATGAAATCACGTCTCTGCATGGATTGCTCCTTGGTCTGAAAATGAAGATGTGTGGGAGTATACCACATTCGGGGGGCATCCGTCTAGGCACTTTTCCCGCTTGCCAGCGAACGGATGAAATGATATGCTAATGGGCGCTCCGTATACGTGGCTTGGCCACTCACAACCAAAAAGGAAAGAATATGTCGATAAAGACAAGCAGAAGAGGGTTTCTCAAGGGCGCCGCCGGACTGTCGGCGCTCGGCATGGCGGGATGCTGCACGTTCGGCCGGCGCACCGCGCGCGTTCCGAACGGCAAGATCCGGCTGGCGGCCGTCGGCGTGATGGGCAAAGGCTACTCCGACTGGATGCCGATGATCCAGAGCGGCCTCGCCGAGCTCGTCGCGTGGTGCGACGCGGACGCGACCAAGCGCGACGCCGCCCTCACCGCGAAGGACACGAAGAAGGTTCCCGGCCTCGCCGAGAAGCTCGCGAAGATCCCGTTCTACACGGACTACCGCAAGATGCTGGACGACCAGTCCAAGCTCCAGATCGACGCAATGACGATCTCCACGCCCGACCACATGCACGCCGCCGTGGCCATCCGCGCGATGAAGATGGGCATCCACGTGTACGTGCAGAAGCCGCTCGTCCGCACGCTCTGGGAACTCGACTACTTCAACAAGACCGCCAAGGAGAACGGCGTCGTGACGCAGATGGGCAACCAGGGCTCGTCGCTCGACTCCATGCGCCGCTGCACCGAGGTGCTGCAGAGCGGCATCCTCGGCGACGTGAAGGAGGTCCACGTGTGGACGAACCGCCCCGTGTGGCCGCAGGGCAAGAACGTGGAGGCGTGGGTCAAGGGCCATCCGAACGGCGACCCCGTCCGCAAGGGACTGAACTGGGACGCCTGGCTCGGCGTCGCGGCCAACCGCCCGTTCCTCGACCGCTATCCCGACGACGCGGACGTGTACGACCCCTGGAAGCTCGGCAAGAACGTGTACCACACCTTCACGTGGCGCGGCTTCTTCGACTTCGGCTGCGGCGCGTTCGGCGACATGGCCTGCCACACGATGAACCTCGCCTTCCGCGGACTCGAGCTCGGCGGCGTGTCCGACGCGATCTGCACGAAGATCGAGTCGCAGAACGACATCGCCTACCCGCTCAAGTCCGTCGTCAAGCTCACCTACAGGGAGCGCGACTCGAAGGCCCGTCCCGGCGTGAAGCTCCCCGCCGTGACGCTCTACTGGTATGACGGCAACATCAAGCCCGACGCCGCGATCATGCCCAAGTGGGCCGCGGCCAACGAGGGCAAGGTGCCCAACACCGGCTGCTACATCATCGGCTCCAAGGGCGCGGTGCTCATGCAGGACGACTACGGCGGGAAGTGCGCGATCGCGCTGAACGACGACAAGGCGTTCACCGACGTGTTCGAGCACGAGGCCGCCAAGGCCGTGCCGCGCGTGATCCCGTTCCGCGCCGGCTCCTCCGCCGCCGCGGGCAAGTCCACGGTCGCGATGAAGGGCTTCGCCACGGGCCACTACATCGAGTTCCTCGACGCCATCCGCGGCGAGGGCCCCGTCTACAAGCAGACCAATTCGCGCTGCTTCTCCGATGTCGAGTACTCCATCCCGCAGATGGAGGGCATCCTCGTGGGCTGCATCGCGCAGCGCCTGCCCAACCAGAAACTGAACTGGTGCTCCTGCAAGCAGTCTTTCGACGTGGCGGCCGCGAACGCCCTCGTGAAGCCCTTCATCCGCTCGGGCTACGAATTCTAACCACCAACGGGAGAGGTCGCGCTTGTCGCGGCCTTTCCCCAACCACCAAAGGAAAAACACAAACATGTTTACCACTAGCAGAAGAGGCTTCCTCCAGGGCGCCGGCGCCCTCTCCGCCATGGGCATGGCGGGCGGCTGCGCCAGCCTGTGCTCGGGCAGCTGCGGCAAGATCCGCCTCGCGGCCGTCGGCGTGATGGGCAAGGGCTACTCCGACTGGATGCCGATGATCAAGAGCGGCCTCGCGGAGCTCGTCGCGTGGTGCGACGCGGACGCGAACAAGCGCGTCGACGCCATCAACCACAAGAACACGAAGAAGGTGCCCGGCCTCGCCGAGAAGCTCGCCAAGGTGCCCTTCTACACGGACTACCGCAAGATGCTGGACGACCAGTCCAAGCTCCAGATCCAGGCGATGACCGTCTCCACGCCCGACCACATGCACGCCGCCGTGGCCGTCCGCGCGATGAAGATGGGCATCCACGTATACGTGCAGAAGCCCCTCGTGCGCACCATCTGGGAGGCGCACCAGTTCTTCGACGCCGCGAAGGCCAACCACGTCGTGACGCAGATGGGCAACCAGGGCTCGGGCGGCGACGGCTTCCGCCGCAACGTCGAGATCGTCCAGAGCGGCATCCTCGGCGACGTCACGGAAGTCCACGTGTGGACGAACCGTCCGATCTGGCCGCAGGGCTTCAACGCCATGAAGGCCGCCACCACGCGCGAGGTCGTGCCCGTCCCCGAGGGGCTCGACTGGAACGCCTGGCTCGGCGTCGCCGCCGGCCGTCCGTACCGCAAGCCGTACGACAAGGGCACGCCCGAGGCGCGCTTCAACACGGGCATCTTCCACGCGTTCAACTGGCGCGGCTACTTCGACTTCGGCGCCGGCGCGTTCGGCGACATGGCCTGCCACACGATGAACCTGCCCTTCCGCGGCCTCGAGCTCGGCGTCGTCACGGACGCCGAATGCACGCAGATCGAGGAGGCGAATGACGTCGCCTACCCGACCAAGTCCACGGTCAAGCTCACCTACGCCGCGCGCGAATCGCGCGTCCGTCCGGGCGTGAAGCTCCCCGAGGTCAAGCTGTACTGGTATGACGGCGACCAGCAGAAGGACGGCGACAAGAAGCTCGCCGACCTCATGCCCGCCGTCGTCGCCATGCCGCAGTACGCCGGCAAGGTGCCGCGCACGGGCTGCCTCATCGTCGGCTCCAAGGGCATCCTCTGCTCCTGCGCCGACTACGGCCAGCAGGCGTTCATCGCCCTCAAGGGCGAGAAGGTCGCGAAGGACGTCAAGGACCACGAGGCGTGCAAGGTCATCCCCGTGCGCATCCCGCGCCGCTCCGACGCCCCCGCCGGCGGCATGGACAAGAGCTCGGGCGCCGCCTCGCTCGCGGCCGACGGGCACTACATCGAGTTCCTCGACGCCATCAACGGCAAGGGGCCCGTGTTCTGCTGCACGCACTCGCGCGCCTACGCCGACGTGGAGTACTCCATCCCGATGATGGAGGCCATCCTCGTGGGCACCGTCGCCCAGCAGATCCCCGGCAAGCTCAACTGGTGCACGAAGAACCAGTGCTTCGACAACGCCGCGGCGAACACGCTCATCAAGCCCGTCATCCGCAAGGGCTTCGAGTTCTAAGCCGACTCCGCCATCCGGCGGACAAAAAAAGTGTCAAAACAGGACAGACCTGTTTTGACACTTTTTTGATATACTATCCGCATGAACGAAACAGGCAACATCTGCGCATT
>JAFRSR010000441.1 GCA_017427485.1 Kiritimatiellia bacterium | reverse complement strand
GACCTACTACCGCAGTCACCCCGAAATGCTCGATCCGTCGTTGCCGAAGGCGGACAGCATCCTGCCGTTCTTCATCGTGTCGGGGCTGCCGCCGGCGCTGGCGGGTCTTGTGGCGGCGGCGCTGTTCGCGGCGACGATCTCGACGCTCTCCGCGAACCTCTCCAGCGCGGCGACCGCGCTGACCGCAGACTTCGTGTTGAAGTTCCGTCCGTCGACCTCGCCGGAGGCCCAGATGCGCTGGGGACGCATCTTCACGTTCGCGACGGGCATTCTCGGCGTTGCGGCGGCGCTTGCGCTCGCGCACACGGAGACGCGGTCGCTCTTCGACAAGTTCAAGGAGTTCATCTCGGTGCTGACGGCCGGACTCGCGGGGATGTTCTTCCTCGGCGTGTTCCTCCGCCGCGTCGGCGGGCGCGCCGCGATCGCCGGACTGGTGGTCAACTACGTCGCGTGCTTCACCCTGCGCTACGCGCCGCTGCCGTTCGAACGTCCGCACGTGTTTCTCGTCGGGGGCATCGGGTTTGTCCTCTGCGTCGTCTCGGCGTGGCTCCTCTCATTCGTCGTCCCCGAGCGCGAACGCGACCTCACGGGGTTGACGCTCAAGACGCTGAAGGAATAAACGAAAGCAGAATGCGGAGCGTGCAATGGAAGATTCGATCGTGTTTGGCAGGAAGAGACGTGATCTCATGAAAACTGCGTTTTTGGCGGCTGTTGCGGTGCTGATTGCGGCGCCGTCGTCTGCGGCGCTGTCCGTCGGACTGTCGCGGGAGACGTTCCGCAATCCGCCGCATGAGGCGAAGCCGCACACGTGGTGGCACTGGATGAACGGCAACGTCACGAAGGAGGGCATCACCGCCGACCTCGAGGCCATGGCGCGCGTCGGCATCGGCGGCGCGCAGATATTCGACGCGGGCCTGGCGCTTCCGAAAGGCCCCGTGGCGTTCGCGTCGGACGCGTGGTTCGACTGTCTCGTGCATGCCGACCGCGAGGCGAAGCGTCTCGGAATCGATCTCTGCATTGCCAACTGCAGCGGATGGACGAGTTCCGCGGGCCCTTGGATCACGCCCGAACTCTCGATGAAATACGTCGTCGACACGACGGTGCGCGTGAGGGGCGGCGAACGGTTTGACGGGCGCTTGCCGCTTCCAAAGAAGACGAACGGCTTCTATGAGGACATCGCGGTGTTGGCGTTTCCCGAACCGTCCGTGGCAAAGGCGGCGTTGCGCGATCTGCCCGACTTCGACATGCAGGTCTTTCGCGGTCGCGGCAATTTCCGCATGGGCGCGGGGGAAGGCGGTCCGCAGATGCCTCTGCGCATCACCGACGAGCTGGCTCCGCTCGGGGCCTGCGTGGCGAGCCGCGAAATCATCGACCTCACCTCGCAGAAGCGTTCCGACGGGAGCCTTGTCTGGGAGGCGCCGCGATCCCACGCGGCGTGGATCGTCCTCCGCGTTGGCTACATGGCGAACGGACGCACGAACCGCAGCGCGTCGAAGGCTGGGCTTGGCCTTGAATGCGACAAGCTGGATCCGCATGCGCTCGACGTGCATTTCGACGCCTACGTGGGCCGGCTTCTGAAGAGGCTCCCGAAAGACCGGGCGCTGAAGGGCGTGTTGCTGGACAGCTACGAGGTCTTCGGACAGAACTGGACGCGCGGATTCGAGCGCAGCTTTGCGGAAGCGACCGGTTATCCGATCACGAATTTCCTTCCGGTGCTGGCCGGGTATCCTGTCGACTGTGCCGCGCGCACGGAGACGTTCCTCCGCGACTTCCGGCGCGTGATTTCGACCCTGTTCTCCCGCAACTATTCGGGACGCCTCCGCGCGCGGTGCAACGAGAACGGTCTCATCCTTTACTGCGAGCCGTATGGAAACGGTCCGTTCAACGATCTCGAGTTCGCGCGCGAGTGCGACGTGCCGATGTCCGAGTTCTGGCGTCCGCGCGAGGCGGACCGCGATCTCGCGGCGCTGTCGCGGCAGACGAACCGTTCGTACATGGAATGCCGCTGGGGCAACAAGGCGCTCGGCAATTCGAAGACAATCGCGGCCACGGCGCATGTCTGGGGGCGGCGCATCGTGGGCGCGGAGGCGTTCACGTCATATCCCGACAGCGGTTCGGGACGGTGGCTGGCGTCTCCGTTCGCGATGAAGCTCCAGTGCGACCGCGTTTTCTCCGAAGGCGTGAACCGCATGATCTTCCACCGTTACGTCCACCAGCCGTGGACGAATCCGACGCGCTATCCCGGCATGACGATGGCGGCGTACGGCGCGCATCTGGAACGGACGCAGACATGGTGGGAGCATGGCGCGAAGGAGTTCTTCACATACATGGCGCGTGCCCAGCATCTTCTTCAGGCTGGGACGTTCGTCGGCGACGTGCTTGTCTGCGTGCCGGGCGAAGCTCCGGAATACGGGACGGATGGCGAGATTCCTTTGGGCTACGACGGGGACAGGTGCCATCCGGCGGCTCTACTGGAATCCAAGGTCGTGGCAGGAGGCGCAGTCGAGGTTCCGGGCGGCACGCGCTACCGGGTCGTGTGCGTGCCGGAAAAGCCGTCCGCCGCGGTAACGGCCGCCGTCGCGCGCTTGGTGGCATCCGGTGCGACGGCGGTGCCGTACGGCGAGGTGGGCGCGGCGCTGAAAAGACTCGGTTGCACGCCTGACTTCATCTGCGACGACCGGGACGTGACGTGGATACACCGCCGCGCCAGCGACGACGATTTCTATTTCGTCGCAGTGCCCAACAAGGAGCAGAAAAAGGTTGTTTGTTCGTTCCGCGTCAGTGGAAAGGTGCCGGAACTTTGGGACCCTGTCACAGGGGACGCCACGGCACTGGACAACAGCCGTTTCCGCATCACGCCGGGCGGTCGGACGGAAGTCACGCTCGACTGCCCCCCGTTGCATTCCGTTTTCGTCGTCTTCCGCCCCCATGACTCGGGGTCTGTCCCCGTTTCTACGGGGCCTGTCCCCGTTCCTATGGGACCTGTCCCCATTGAAGGAGTCTGGGAGGTTAGTTTCCGTGAACCAGGGGCGGAGCATGATATTGCCACGGCGAAATATCCCGTTCTGGAGTCGTGGACGCAAAACGAGAATCCAGATATTCGCTATTTTTCCGGGACCGCGAGATATTTTATTAAGTTTCCTCTTCATTTCTGTGGGGACTGTCCCCAGGGGAAAGGGGCCTGTCCCCAGGAAAATGGTGGGGCCTGTCCCCAAAATGGTGGGGACTGTCCCCGGGGGAAGAGGGTGATTCTTGACCTTGGCGAGGTTAGGGAGATTGCCGAGGTGACGGTGAATGGGAGGGCGTATCCTGCAATCTGGAAGCCGCCCTATCAAGTTGACATCACCGACTCGCTGGGTAGGCGTGGTACCCCCAACGGATCGATTGACATTGAGATCAAGGTGACGAATCTTTGGCCGAATCGGTTGATTGGAGATGCCAGACTGCCCGATGACTGCGAATGGGACGATGGCAAGAAAAGCAAGGGGTATCCGCTTGTGAAGGCCTGGCCGGATTGGCTGCTGCGCGGAAGCCCCTCGCCGACAGGCCGGCACGCCTTTTCCACATGCCGTCTCTGGACGGCGGACGATCCGCTTCTCGAGTCCGGCCTGCTTGGCCCCGTTCAACTGTCGATAGGGCATGCTACGAGTGGCGGCCGGGAACGCCCGGATGCCCGTGCTGTATCGGGGACGCCCTGAGGTCGGAGCTGCGATTTTTGATCGATTACAAACCAACAAGAGACGAAAGGTCTAAATGCAAATGACAAATGCTTCTGCTGGATTGACCTTGCCCCGCGGCAAGGCGTTCACGGGAATGGCGGGGGCCTACTCCGCGCTCTACACCCCGTTCAAGAAGGACGGCTCGCTCAACGAGGAGATGATCGAGAAAGTCATCGACTACGGCCTGTCGAGGGGATTGAGGGGCTTCTACCTGACGGGCTCGACGGGCGAGGGCTTCCTGCTCTCGAAGGAGGAGCGCAAGCGCGTCTACGCGCGCGCGGCGAAAGCGGCGAAGGGGCGCGCGAAGCTGATCGCCCACGTCGGGTGCCTCTCGACGGACGATGCCGTGGAGCTGGCGAAGTTCGCGGCGAAGTCGGGCATCGACTGGGTGAGCTCCGTCGCGCCGGTCTACTTCGGACAGTGCTTCGACGCCGCCTACGACCATTACCGGCGCATTTCGTCCGCGACCGATCTGCCGTTCATGATTTACTCGCTCGGCGCGGACATCGTGCCGGACCGCGACGCGAAGTTCTTCGACCTGAAGAACGTGAAGGGCATGAAGTACACGAACTACAAGTACTGGACCGTGCAGGCGCTCCGGAACAGGCTCTCCAAGGAGGTCATCTTCTTCTCGGGCGCCGACGAGCAGGCACTTCCTGCTCTCGCGACGGGCATCTTTTCGGGCTGCATCGGTACCTCGCAGAACATCATTCCCGCGCATTTCGCCAAAATCTGCGAACTCGCCGGCGCCAACGACTTCGCGGCGGCGGCGAAGCTCCAGGACGAGGTCGTGCGGTTCGTGGAGCAGCTCATCGCCAAGCCGAACGGCTCCTGGCACAAGAGCATGATGAAGTACATCGGACTCGACTGCGGCGAGGGCCGTGCGCCGAACGGACGTCCTCTCTCCAAGGACGAGCTGAAGGATCTCTTCGCCCGCCTTGACGCGCTCGGCTTCGTTCGGCGCAACGACGCCCGCAAGTAAGGATCGCATCAATGGGTGACAGTTCGTTCAAGGCCGGCTTCGCGCGGGTGGACATCACGCCGCCGCTCGGGACGCCGATTGTCGGGTACTTCGAGGAACGCCGTGCGAAGGGCATCCTCGACAGCCTGGAGGCCAACGCCGTCGCGTTCTCCGACGGAAACGGCACGGCGGTGGTGATTGCCGCCGATCTCCTCGGGATCGAGGGCGTCGCGTTCAACGCGTCCCTGCGGCGGCGCATCGCGGAGGCCGCGGGCGTGCGGGACGACGCGGTCTACGTGCACTGCACGCACACGCACACGGGGCCGGGCGCCGGCAAGGCCGACAAGGGCCGCACGGACTTCTTCGACGGGACGGACTTCTACAACGAGTTCCTGGCAACGCGGCTCGCGGACGCCGCCCGCCTCGCCGTCGACGATCTCGCGCCCGCATCCCTGGCGATCGGGTTCTCGGAGGCGAAGCGCATCTCCTTCCTCCGCCGCTACCGCATGAAGGACGGGTCCATCCGCACCAATCCCGGCGTGAACAATCCCGACATCGCCGAACCCATCGGCGCACTCGACGAAACGGTCCGCGTCCTGCGCGCCCGCCGCGCGGGGAAGGGCGACATCGCGATTCTCAACTTCGCGACCCATCCGGACGTCGTGGGCGGCGAGATGATCTCCGGCGACTGGCCTGCGTTCGCGCGCCGCATCTTCGAACGCGCGGAGCCGGGCGTGAACTGCGTGTTCCTCAACGGGGCGCAGGGCGACGTGAACCACGTCTGCACCGATCCGCGCCCGGGCGAGCGCGAGGGCCTCCATCCCGACTTCGACGACGTCGACCGCGGCTACGAGCATGCGCGGCACATGGGGCGCGTCGTGGCGGCGGCCGCGCTGTCGGTATGGGGCAAGTGCGAGCCGGTGTCTGCGGGGCCGTTGCGGTTCGGCGTGCGCACGATCTCCGTTCCGGCGCAGCGTCCCGCGGCGGACGACCTGCCGAAGGCCCGCGAATACGTGCGGCTGCACCGCGAAGGACGCGACGCCGAGATTCCCTTCACGGGCATGGCGCTCACGACGGTCGTGGCGGAGGCGGAGCGGATGCTCCTTCTCGAGAACGGGCCCGATTCGTTCGCGCTGCCGCTGTCCGTGCTGGCCCTCGGCGACGCCGTGGCGCTTGCCGGCATTCCCGGAGAGCCGTTCTCGGAGATCGGGCGCGCCGTCCGCGACAGCTCGCCGTTCCGTATGACCGTCTGCACGTGCCTGACGAACGGGTCGTGCGGCTACTTCCCCGTCGCCTCCGCCTACGCGGAAGGCGGCTACGAGGCGCGGTCCTCGATCTTCGCGTCGACCGTCGCCGCCGATATCGTCTCCGGCCTCGCCGACATGCTGGGCTAAATCATGAGAAGGGTAATTTCCGTTCTAGTTGCAGGTGTTCTCGCGTGCGGGCTGTTCGCGCGCGAGGCGCCGCCGAAGCTGCAGATCGACGTCGACTTCTTCGACAACCTCGAGACGGTACGTCCCTACTGCGGCTCCAACTGGATCGACCGCTTCTTCGCCGACTGCAAGGCGCATGGCGTGAAGCGCGTCACGTGGCGGTGCTTCGCCCAGATCGCCAACTACCCGACCAAGCTCAACTACACGATGGATTCCGTCCAGACGATCCGCTCCGCCGCCGACGAGCGGCGCTTCGGCGGCGCGTTTGCGGCGAAGGTGGGCGTGGGGCGTCTGCCGCCCGGAAAGTCGTTCGGCGGAATCCGGCAGCGGGTTGTGCCGAAGGATGGCGGACGCGCAGGAGCGCGTCCCTTCCGCGAATATTTGTTTAGGGGAATGGTGAGTTCGGACGCACGGCCGTCCGGCGCGTTCCTCGCGGCGATCGACGCGGCGAGCGGCGCGGTGCTCGCGAAGTGTGCGGAGGTGAGGTCGTTCGACATGCGCCGGACGGAGATCCGCTTCACGGCAGACAAGCCGTTCGACGTAGGCGTGTTCTCGGCGGGCTCGGACGGCATCCACGTGTTCGTGGCGGACGCCCTCTCCCTGCGCGCGCTCGACGCGCCGGACGAAGAACTGCTCGCGAACGGCGGCATGGAGGAGATCGACGCCTTCATGGAACCTACCGGCTGGACGCAGGACGGCACGTGCTTCGTGACGCTGAACGGCGACGTGATGTCCGTGCCCGAGAAGGAGCGCAAGGCGCGTTTCCCGAACATCCAGGGCTTCAACATCCTCAACCACCCGTACCGAGAACGCACCGAGCGCATCGTGCGCGCGGCGGAGGACGGCAACTCGCTCGCGCTCGCGGGAAAGGCCGCGAAGAAGTACG
This sequence comes from Kiritimatiellia bacterium, assembly GCA_017427485.1. Lineage (GTDB taxonomy): Bacteria > Verrucomicrobiota > Kiritimatiellia > RFP12 > UBA1067 > RUG572. The sequence goes on along the minus strand of JAFRSR010000441.1, from coordinate 14,669 downwards.
GCATCGAGCTGTACGCCTGGTACGATCCCTTCGACGACGGACGCGGCGGTATCGGCAGCGCCGTTGAACTGGTGAGCGGCGAAGACGCATGGGACGGCCTCTACATGTCGCCCACGAACGCGCAGGCGACCATCCTCTTCAACCAGCCGGTGGAACTTTCGGAAGTCCTTCTCTACTCGGGGCACCTCTCATGGGTGAACAAATGCCCGGTGGAAGACTGTACCATCGAGGGATTGCGCGGCGGCGCGTGGCATTCACTCGGTGCGCTGACGAACGCGAATGTCTTGAAAGGTAACAATCAAGAAGTCCCAAACGTCTGTCGCTTCGCGCAGCAGACACTTGAGGGTTTGAGGGTGACCGTGACGCGCGGCGGCCATCCGACATGCCTCGTTCTGCGCGCAATACAAGGCAGGTAAGATGAAGCACGCGATTCTTGTGTTCCTCGTCGTTTTTTCGGCAACCTTCGTGTCCGCGCAAGTGAAGGAGTTGGGCTCCGGACGCGAGGTGATGTGGGACATGGACCGCATCGCGGCGCTCGGCGGCGGCGCGGCGCTCAAGCTGCACCGGCCCGAGCAACGCGAGGTGTCGATGACGTACGACGCGCCGTGGGAGGGTAACGTGTGCTGCTACCACACCGTCCTGCGCGACGACAAGAACTACAAGATGTACTACCGCGGGAGCGCGTACAGGCTGCCCGGCTACAAGAACCACCAGGTGGTTTGCTACGCGGAGAGCGACGACGGCGTCGTCTGGCGCAAGCCGAAGCTCGGCATTTGCGAATACGACGGCTCGAAGGAGAACAACATCATCTTGAAAAACGACGGCAAGCAGGCCGCGCATAACTTCTCGCCGTTCTTCGACCGCAACCCGGCCTGCAAGCCCGACGAGAAGTACAAGGCCGTGGCCGGCGAGGGCAAGAGCGGGCTCGCCGGGTTCGTCTCGCCCGACGGCATCCACTGGAAGAAGATCGGCGAAAAGCCGCTCATCACCAAGGGCGCGTTCGATTCGCAGAACATCGTGTTCTGGGACAACGCGCGCGGCTGCTACGTCACCTACTACCGGACGTTCTGGAAGGGGCCGGACGGCAAGCGCCTGCGCGGCATCCAGTGGGCGACGTCGAAAGACTTCCTGACGTGGAGCGATCCGCAGTGGGTGACGTACGAGACGGACTCGCCGAACGACCAGCTCTACACGAACGCGATCCACCCCTACGACCGCGCGCCAGGAATGTACGTGGGCTTCCCGAAGCGCTTCACCGAGGGGCGCTGCACGGCGTACGACAAGAGCGGCGCGGGCGGCATCCCCGGCGTCTCCGACGGCGTGTTCATGTCGAGCCGCGACGGGGCTCGCTTCCGGCGCTGGAGCGAGGCGTTCCTGCGTCCGGGGCTCCAGCACGAGCGCTGGATCAACCGCAACAACATGATCGCGTGGGGATTCGTGCAGACGAAGTCCGCGATTCCTGGCTGCCCCGACGAACTCTCCCTCTACTCCACGGAGAACTACTATTCGCTCGAGGAGCCCAACCGCCTCCGCCGCATGACGATCCGCCTCGACGGATTCGTCTCGGTGAACGCGCCGTGGCGCGGCGGCACGGTCACGACGAAGCCGCTGACGTTCGCGGCCGCGCCGGGCGGGAAGGCGACACGCCTCCTGCTGAACGCCTCGACTTCCGGCGCGGGCTTCATCCGCTGCGAGATACGCGACGCCGCCGGCGCGCCGATTTCCGGCTTCGCTCTTGCGGATGCGAAGGAAGTCTACGGCGACGAGATTGACCTCGCGATGGCATGGAAATCGGGCGCGGACGTAAAAACTCTCGCCGGCAGGCCGATCACGCTCCACTTCGAGCTGAAGGACGCCGACATCTACTCCTACCATTTTGGCGAATAGCAAAAGAGAAAGGCAATCACTGGCGAAGTAATCGGGGTGTACCCATGGTTTTCGGAATCGTAAGTAGCCTGCTGATTGGTTTAAGCGCACTCTCCTGGTTGCTTACACGGCACAGGCGTGGGGCGGACATCAGCATACTCGTATGGGCATGCCGCATCGTACCCCTTTACTGTGTTTTCGCCCCGTTCGTTATTTGGGCGACCCACAGCCTTCTCGTGGCCTTACTTGTGGGAACGGTTCTACTTGGGGGCATTGCCGCCTGTTGCGGTTGGCGTCCTTTCCCGGGGAAGGGCGTACCCCTGAACGTCATCACAGGTATGGTTGGTGCATTTCTGTCATGCCTGACCCTATGTTTCCTTTGTGCGATCATTTGCTTGCCGCTTTCAATGAGACTGAAATTCTCCTCTGCGCTCCACGAGCCTTTTGTCAAAGGACAATGGCGTGGCGATAAACCGACGAAGGATGTTCCGTTTACGGTGGAATTCCGCACGGCACATGCGTTTCTCGCGGAATACGACAGACGTGTCGTGTTCAAATCCGGCAAGCACGTCAACTTATGGCCAGACACCGGCGGATTTGGCAAGTTCGCGCTCTATCGTCTCGCTGATGGGAGTTATTACCTCGTGGACTGCTTGCAGTTCAGTGCCAATCGATGCGAATATCGTGTGGACCCCTCAAGTGAAAACGTTGACTTGGCGAAGCGTGGATTCTTCTACCGCATCCCCGAACGCGGGGTCCTCGCCGGTATCGGGTGGAGCGATCAAGACGATGACATGACGTTTTCAATGGTTGACGAAAATGCAAATGACTTGAATGGAGAACGGGAAGACGTGCGCGTCAAGGGCAGAAAAATTGGAGATGCGCTGGCGGAGCGTCGCTTCCTTGGATTTATCGATACGCACGGGAGTTTTTCACCGTCTTCTGACGATCCCCTGCCATGAATGCGATTAACATGTCCAGTTGCTAAAATCTGGCAGAAAATAACAGATGGAGTTGCTAAAACAAGATACCGCCCTGGCTTTTCGGAGTTCTATGCCGAGGCCTGTCTGTGGTATACTATTGCAGCGATTGAGCAAGAAAGGATCACGCCCATGAGAAAAGTTCTGTTTGCAATCCTGGCTGTGTCCGCCGGCGTCGTGCTGGGCGCGGACGAAATCTGCGGCGCGCCGCGCGTGCAGGCGCGCGCTGAAATCATCTGGACGAAACCCCTCTGCAAGGAGCCGGGCCGCTACATCGGCTGGCCGACCGTCTGCCGCGCTCCGAACGGCGACCTGCTCGCCGTCTTCTCCGGAGACCGCGACGAGCACGTCTGCCCGTTCGGCAAGTCGCAGCTGATCCGCAGCGCGGACGGCGGACAGACCTGGAGCGCGCCCGTCAACATCTGCAACACGATCCTCGACGACCGCGACTCCGGCATCGTCACGCTGGACGACGGCACGCTCGTGATGGCGTGGTTCACGTCCATCGCCTACCGCAGCTACATCCGCGACCGCGCCAAGCTGAAGCCCGGCTCTCCCCAGTTCTACTGGTGGCTGCACGACGAGAAGTTGCGTCCGGAAGAGGTCGAGGCGCAGCTGGGCGCGTTCTCGCGCCGTTCCACCGACGGCGGCAAGACGTGGGAAGCAGCCGTGCGTACGCCCTGTTCCGCGCCGCACGGACCGATCCAGCTGAAAGACGGACGCCTCCTCTACGTGGGCAAGAGCGGCGACGCCGACCACAAGAACCTCGGCGCGGGCGTGGGCAAGGTCGTGGCCGCCGAGTCCACGGACAGGGGCAGGAGCTGGCGCGTGATCGGCGAGATTCCCTTCCCCGAGCAGATCAACGTCTTGCGCGAATGCCACGAACCCCATGCCGTCGAGACGACGGACGGACGCATCGTCGTGCAGATTCGCTGCCACAGCAAGTTCAGCGGTTTCGTCGATTCCTCCGTCCAGTCCGAGAGCGCCGACGGCGGCAAGACGTGGACAATGGCCAAGCCTATGGGGCTCGACGGCTATCCGCCGCACCTCATCCGTCTGGCGGACGGCAAGCTCCTCTCCGTCTACGGCCGCCGCCGGGGCAACCTGGGCGAGTTCGCCTGCCTGAGCGACGACCAAGGACGCACGTGGGACGTCAAGAACGAGATCAAGCTGATCGGGCACTGGAACGGCGACCTCGGCTATCCGGCGTCCGTCCAGTTGCCCGACGGCACGATTCTCACGGTCTACTACCAGGCCGAGTTCCAGGGTGAGAAGACCTGCCTCATGGGTACGCTCTGGCGCGTGACGAAGTGATAAAAGAGGTTCGTTTGTATTGACAGGATTACAGGATTGTCAGGATTTACAGGATTTTGTGATTTAGGAAACAATCCTGTTAATCTTGTAAATCCTGTAATCCTGTCTAAAAAGAGTCTGCGCCAATCAATCAGCAAATCAGTTTGATATTTGCGAATCTGGGGTTTAATCATGAAGAGGGTCATTGCCGTTCTTGTTGCAGGTGTTCTTGCGGGTGGGGTGTTCGCGCGCGAGGCGCCGCCGAAGCTGCAGATCGACGTTGATTTCTTCGACAACCTCGCAGTCGTGAAGCCCTACTGCGGCTCCAACTGGATCGACCGCTTCTTCGCGGACTGCAAGGCGCACGGTGTGAAGCGCGTGACGTGGCGTTGTTTCGCCCAGATCGCCAACTACCCGACCAAGCTCAACTACACGGTTGACGCCGTGCAGACGATCCGCTCCGCCGCCGACGAGCGGCGCTTCAGCGGCGCGTTCGCCGCGAAGGTGGGCGTGGGGCGCCTGCCGTCCGGCAAGGCATTCGGGGGAATACGGCAACGGGTTGCGCCGAAGGGGCGGCACGAGTTCCTGTTCCGGGGCATGGTCAGTTCGGATGCGCTGCCGTCCGGCGCGTTTCTCGCGGCGGTCGACGCGGCGAGCGGCGCGGTGCTCGCGCGAAGCGACGAGGTGCGGTCCTTCGACATGCAGCGGCGCGAAGTGCGCTTCGCGACCGACAGGCCATTCGACGTGGGCGTGTTCTCGGCGGGCGCGGACGGCATTCACGTGTTCGTGGCGGACGCCCTCTCCCTGCGTGCGCTTGACGCGCCGGACGAGGAACTGCTCGTGAACGGCGGCATGGAGGAGATCGACGCCTTCATGGAACCGGCCGCCTGGACGCAGGACGGCACCTGCTTCGTGACGCTGAACGGCGACGTGATGGCCGTGCCGGAGAAAGAGCGCAAGTCCCGTTTCCCGAACATCCACGGCTTCGACATCCTGAACCATCCGTACCGCGAACGCACCGAGTCCCTCGTGCGCGCGGCCGAGGACGGCAACTCGCTCGCGCTGGCGGGCCAGGCCGCCAAGAAATACGGCATTGAGCTGTATGCCTGGTACGATCCCTTCGACGACGGACGCAAGTGCCTGCCGCCCGTCAAGGTGTGGGCCGACAAGTTCATGGAGGCGCACCCCGAATACCGCTGCACGGACAAGGACGGCCGCGCGCGCTGGGGGCTCCTCTGCTTCGCGTGTCCCGAAGTGCGCGCGCACAAGGCCGCCGTCGTCCGCGAGCTCCTTTCCTACGAGGGCGTCACGGGCGTCGCGCTCAAGACGCACTACCAGCACAACCTGCTGTGGGGGTGGGACAGCAAGGTGCAGACCGACTGCCTGTACCATCCCGCCATCCTTGAACGCTACCATTCGCGTTGGGGCAAGCCGCAGGACGGCGCGTACAGCGCGTTCCGCCTGCGCCAGCTCCACGGCGAGGCGGTGATGGAATGGCTGCGCGAGATGCGTCCGCTGTTCGCCGCGTCCGGCAAGCGCCTCTGCATGTTCCAGGCCCCGGGCGTCTTCCTCGACCGCACCAACACGTGCGGCTGGTACCTGCCGCCGGAGAAGATCGTGCGGGAGAAGCTGTGCGACGACTTCCTCATCGAGCCGCGCTGGTGCGGCGATCACGTGAAACATTTCGCCGAGTCGGCGTCCGTGAACCGCCTTGTGGCGGCGTGCCGCGCGGCGGGCGTGGGCGTCGGCTTCGACTTCTACTACGCCAGTGTCGGACGCGTGCCCGCGATCAAGGACCGGGGGGCGTTCCTCGTCGAGCAGGTGACCGGTCTCAGCCGCGAGGACGTGGACTACATCGGCCTCTACGAGGAGATCTGCCTTCACAACGTCTGGCCGCAGATCGGCCAGGCGGCCCAGGCGCTGGCAAGTGCGCCGCCGCCTACCATCCGTTCGGGCATTCCCTCTGCGGCGGACGGCAAGCTCACGCTTGCGTCATGCCGAGACGTGACACTCGACGATGGACGCGGCAGCGTCGGCAGCGCCGTCGAACTTGTGAGCGGCGAGGACGTATGGGACGGCCTCTACATGTCGCCCACGAACGCGCAGGCGACCATTCTCTTCAACCAGCCCCTCGAACTTTCGGAAGTCATCCTCTATTCGGGGCACCTCTCGTGGGTGAACAAGTGTCCGGTGGAAGACTGCACCATCGAGGGATTGCGCGGTGGCGCGTGGCATCCGCTCGGCGCACTGATGAATGCGAACGCCTTGAAGGGCAACAACCAGGAAGTCCCGAACGTCTGCCGCTTTACCCGGCAGACGTTGGAAGGCGTGCGCGTGACCGTGACGCGCGGCGGCCATCCCTCCTGCCTCGTCCTCCGCGCGATGCAAGGAAAGTGAACCGACTTTTGGCTTGCGGGGAAAGGGCGGGGTGTGGTATGATAACGCCAAGTACGAAAGGTAAGCCAATGAAAAAGATAGCCTGTTTGTGCGCGATGATGGCCTCTTTGGCGGCGTTTGCCGGCAGCGCGGGGGCCGATGGGACGGATTTCGTGGTGACGGCGGACGCCGGCGAGTCGTTTACGAACAGCACGGCGATCGGCAACTACGCGCGCCTCGTGAAGCGCGGCGCGGGCGAGGTGGTGCTGACGGCCGCCACGACGGCGTTTGCCGGCGATGTGGTGATCGAGACGGGCACGCTCGCCATTACGGACCGCTTTGCCGTAGGCACGGGCACGCCGATCACCGTGCAGGACGGCGCGACATTCTGGCTGAAGATCCCTCACCCTGGTGGAGGCCAGGCTACGGCCGTCTTCACGGGCCACAAGATGACGATCGCGGGCAAGGGCGTGAACGGCGCGGGCGCAATCCGCTACACGCGCACGAACGCGTCCGGTAACGCCGACAACATGTTCAGCCACGTGGAGCTGACGGACGACGCGACCGTAGAAGTTGCAAGCCGCTGGGGCATGAGGGAGGGAAACCTCCTAGATCTCAAGGGACATACGCTCACGCGCGTGGGAAGCGGCGTGAACTGGATGTTCTACAACCAGCTGACGGCTGGAACGATCATGCAGACCGATGGAACGATGACGTTCCAGGGCGGACCGACCTTCCGGGACGGGGCGGATACGCTGGTCGTGGTCACCAACTCGGGAGCTCTTACGCTCTGGGCCATAAGCAATCCGATCGAGGCATCCATCAAGCTCTACACCGGCCGCTCGTTCACGGCGAACGCGGGTGCGAATCCGAAGACGCAGAACATCATCAACGGCCCCATCCACATCGCAAAGTTCCCGGGAGCGACCGATGCGAGCATCGAGACGAGATTCTACGATGGCAACAACACGGTGATGACACTCAACGGACCGATCACGGGCGACACGGGATACGCCTATGCCGAGCAGGCGCGTCTCACGTACAAGGGACCCGGCACGCTTTACATGAACGGCCCGCTACAGTTGGAGGGAAACTTCACGGTCAACGCGGGAAATTTGATGCTCACAAGCGGCGCGACGCGTGTCTGCAACGGATTGTCCATCAAGGAAAAGGGTTCAGTGCTTCTGGACGACGGACACCTTGACATCAGGTTTCTGCGCGTTGCAAACGGCGGCAACACCAAGGCGGTGTTCCGGCAGACGGGCGGTGCACTTTCCGTCTACCAGAACGACGTGCCGCGCATCGGCGAGTACAACAAGAGCATGGGATTCTTCACGCTCGAGAACGGCGAAGTGCATGTCAGCAACTCTGTCTATATGGCGGAATGGACGTCTTCCTTCGGCGCGTTCCGGCAGACGGGCGGCCTGTTCGAGACGCGCCGGACCGGCTACATCTTCGCAGGCAAGGGCAGCGGCGGGGCTGGCGGCACGGCGCTCTTCGTGCAGACGGGCGGTACGAACGACTCGCTCGTCGTCGCGAGCAACCAGTCCGGCGGATTCTTGACATGCCAGTCGAACGGCGTGAGCGAGGTGACGGTTTCAGGCACAGGAACCTTGTTCCGCACGGCCCTGCTGCAGTTCGGCTACAAGGACAGCGTCTGCACGAACATCTTCAACCTCTCCGACGGCGCGGTGTTCAAGGCCAACAGGTTCCGGCAGTCGGAAGAAATTGGGGCCGGTTCGCTCGTGTGCATGAACGTGGACGGCGGCATCCTTATGCCGACATACGCCTTTGGCTGGAGCGCGGCCGGCGCGAGCAATCCACTTTTCTACCCTCGCGCGCTGCAGCATGTGGTCGTCTGGAAGAAGGGGCTTGTCTTCGACACGTCGGAGAACAGCGCCAACTCGGGGAAAGGATCCTCGACGCTGGCTCTTAAGTTCGAGTCGCCCACGGGCAAGGGCGTGGAGAGCGTGGCGCTGCCGACGGTGAGCGGGTTCATTGCAACCAACTACATGGGCATCGCGCGCGTCGTGTTCGAGGACGCGACGGGCTGGGGCGCGAGCGCGTACGCGGAGTACGACCACTCAACGAAGAAGGTCTCGAAGATCGTCGTCACCTCACGTGGGTGTGACTACTCGGACGGCACGAAGGCGTACCTTGAAAGCCCGGATCGGACGACGCGCTACGAATGCGCGCTTACGCTCACGAGCAACGAGGGCTTGGCCGGCGAGTTCGTCAAGCGCGGCGCACCGACGCTCGAGCTTTTCGCGACCAACACGATTACGGGCGGCATCGCGGTGGAGTCGGGTACGCTGATGACATACTCCGACGGCGTCATCCCGTCCAACACCTCCGTGCGCGTGGAGTCGGGCGCGACGCTTGACCTGATTGACAAGGGCAACATCACAGTGTCGACCTTCACGGGCGCGGGCACGGTGTCGCGCGGAAACGTGACGGTGACGAACGCGATTCGCGCGACATGCGCCGACCTTTTTGCGAACAAGCACGCCACCTTCGGGAGGAGCCTGACGTTCGCGGAAGGGGCCACGTTCACGATCACGGACCCGGAGAACCTCGAAGCCTACAAGAATGAGGGGTCGGTGACGGCGTTCACGGCAACGTCGGTCAACGGCACGCCGACGCTGCGCATCCCGGACGACTACACGGGCTCGACGAAGTGGGCGCTTTTCAAGAGCGGCGCCGGGTCCTACAAGTTCGGCCCGGTCATCGGCACGATGATTTTGCTGAAGTAGGGGTGAAGGTTGATGACCGTAATGAAGGACAGAGGACAGAAGACGGAAGACAAAGGATGGGAGCACGATCCTTTGTCATTTGTCCTTCGTCCTTTGTCCTTAAACAAGTACGAAAGGTAAGCCAATGAAAAAGAAAGTCTGTTTTTGCGCGATGATGGTCTCGCTGGCGGCTTTTGCCGGCAGCGCGGGGGCCGAGGGAACGGATTGGGTCGTGACGGCCGACGCCGGCGAGTCGTACACCAACGGCACGGCCGTAGGGAACTACTCGCGGCTCGTGAAGCGCGGCGCGGGCGAGGTGGTGCTGACGGCCGCCACGACGGCGTTTACGGGCGCGGTGGTGGTCGAGACGGGCACGCTCTCCATCACCGACCTCAAGGCCGTCGGCACCGGCACGTCCGTTACGGTGGAGAGCGGCGCGACGTTCTACCTGAAAACGCCGCATGGAAGCGCGCAGACCGCCAAGCTCTTCACGGGGCACGTGGTGACGATCTCGGGCGACGGCGTGGACGGCAAGGGCGCGATCCGCTATCGGCCGTCCAACGGCGTCGCGTACGACGACAGCCTGCTGGACAACCTCACCCTTGCGGCCGACGCGACGATCGAGTGCGACTACCGCTGGGGCCTGCACGGCTCCAACGGTGGCGTCATCAACCTCAACGGGCACAAGCTCCGCCGCATCTGCAACGACACGACCGGCGACCAGTGGATGATCAACAACGCCACGGTGACCGGCAATGGCGGTACAATAGAGGCGTACAAGGGGCGCATCACGTTCCAGGGAAACGTGAAATGCTCGGCCGACACGACATTCGTCGCGACGAATTCAAGCAATTACCTTTTATGGGACGTAACGGGGATCATTCCCTCGACCTTCAAGTTCTTTCCGGGAAAGTTGCTCTACGGCAGTTCGGGCACGATTGCGAACCGCAACCACATTTTAGGTCCCGTCTATCTTCTGAACAACGCGGGGTCGTACGCCGGCGGCGAGGTGACGATCGAGATTTCCAACAACAATGTGATACACATTGACGGACCCATGACGGGCGAGGCGGGGACGAACAGCGTGACAGGGACGACTTACAAGAGGACGAACACAGGCAGACTGTATCTCAACGGCGACGTGGACATGTGGCGCAACACGTATCACTGGGGCGGTGGCCTGACGGCGATGACGAGCACGGCGTCGCGCGTATACAGGAACGGCTTCATCGTCAACGAGTGGTCCGAGGTGCTGGTCGGCGGCGGGCATACGCTCATCTACTGGATCCGCCTCGGCAATGGTTCCGGCAAAGGCCTCTTCCGACAGACGGGCGGCATCCTTGGGGTGCGCGGCGACACGTTCGACGGCGAGAGCAGCGGAAGCATCGGGCACTGGGTGATGACGGGCGGCGAGGCGTACGTGAGCAACGTGTTCTACATCGCCGCCAACGCGGGAAGCTACGGCGGTTTCCGTCAGACGGGTGGTCTGTTCAAGTTCGGCCCGAACAACGCGATCCAGGTCGGGCGCAAGGGTGTCGGCGTGTTCCACCAGAGCGGCGGCACGAACGACTCGCACTATGCCGGCGTCGGGCAGACAGAGCGCTTTGTGCTCGGCGGGCAGGGCGGCACGTCGTACGCCACGATCTCGGGCGCCGGCACCGTGCTGACCACGGAAACGCTCGCATTTGGCGGAAGTGGCTACGTTTCGACGAACACGCTCAACATCATTGACGGCGGCGTGGTGAAGGCTACGCGCTTCCGCAAGCATCCCTCTGCCGCCGCCGGGTCGGTCACGTACGTCAACGTCGACGGTGGCACGCTGATGCCCACGTTCGGGCACGGCTGGTGCGCCGTGAACGCCAGCAATGAATCGTTCTTCAGGCGCGCGCCTGACCATGTCGTGGTCTGGAAGAAGGGTTTGACGATCGACACGGACGAAAGCTCCAACGAGTCGGGCGGCCAACCTTCCGGCAGGGCCGCAAGCTACATGCAGCTCTGGTTCGAATCGCCGTCCGGCAAGGGCGTGGAGTCGGTGGCGCTGCCGTCGACGGACACAACCTCCTTCGTCGCATCCAACTACCACGGCATTGCGCGCGTCGTGTTCGAGAGCGCGACGGGCTGGGGCGCGAGCGCATACGCGGAGTTCGACCACGCCACGCATAAGGTCACGCACATCGTCGTCACCTCGCGCGGCTGCAACTACGGCGACGACACGAAGGCGTACCTTGAAAGTCCCAGCCGCGGTGCGCGCTACGAATGCGCGCTTACGCTTTCGGACAACGCGGGCCTGGCCGGCGAACTGGTGAAGCGCGGCGCGCAGGATTTGCACCTCTACGCCACCAACACGATATCGGGCGGCATCGCGGTGGAGCAGGGGTCGCTGGGCGTTCACTCCAGCGGCGTCATTCCGTCAAACACCCCCGTGCGCGTGGAGTCGGGCGCGACGCTCGTCCTCAACAACTTCCCTGCCACGCTCTCTACGTTCACGGGCGCGGGGACGGTCAGCGCTGGCGCCGTGACGGTGACGAACGCGGTGCGCGCGTCGTGCGCGGAGCTGTTCGCGAAGAAGCACGCGACGTTCTCGGGCAACCTGACGTTCACGGAAGGGGCCGTGTTCGAGATCACGGACCCTGAGAACCTGGATACCTACAAGAACGACGGCTCCGTGACGGCGTTCACGGCCGCGTCGGTCAACGGCACGCCGACGCTGCGCATCGCGGACGGCTACACGGGTTCGACGAAGTGGTCGGTTTTCAAGAGCGGCGCCGGGTCCTACAACTTCGGCCCGATCATCGGCACGATGATTCTGCTCAAGTAGGCGGCTGGACACTGGCTCCCCCGCAAATTGGATGCGGTTGACTAACCGATTACAAATTGTCTGTAGTGGCACTTGACTCGGCCAAGGGAGGTGGTTTATAATGTGAACCACTTGAACCACAGGAGTGAACCATGAATGCGTTGACATTGCATGCAATGGACGAACGTCTCGTTTTGGCGTTGCGGAAGTATGCCGCCGAGTTTGGGACGAGTCTCAATTTGGCGGCAAAGTCGCTGTTGGCGAATGCGCTTGGCGTATCGACGGCGGACGGGCGAAAGACGCCAGGTTTCATGAAATTTGCAGGCAGGCTCTCTTCCAAGGAGGCGGAAGGCATGAGGGCCTTTGTGAACGAGGCCGACTTCTCCAAGGTTGACGAGGCGGACTGGAAATGAATGCCGCAGTTGTCGATACGAACGTGCTGATCACCTTTCTTGAAAGGGGTAGCCGTGTCGCGGACGCCCTTGGTCGATTTGACAAGTTGCTTGTCCCTGCTGCAGTGGATGCGGAGTTTCGGGCTGGACTTGACCTCGCGACGCGCGCGGGGCGCCGGCGCGTACAGGTCCTTGACGGTTTTCTCGGCGAGTCATCTGTCGCGTTTGTGTCGGCTGATCGCGACGTGAGCAGCAAGTATGCCATGCTGTATCGGGTGCTTAAGCGTCAGGGTACGCCAATTCCCGTCAACGACATCTGGATTGCGGCTTCTGCCCTTGTCCTGAATGTGCCGCTTTGCACGTTCGACCAACACTTCCGCAACGTACCTCTGCTTGAAGTCGTGGAGATCGACAATGCGTGAACCGCTTCCGGCGGTCGCTACGTACCTTACGCCATGGACTTTCGCAAATGGCGAGATTATGGTATCATACAGGCCGTGAAACTTAAGAGACATCCAAGGGAGACGCGGAAAAATGAAGACATTGACCTTTGTGGCGTGTGTGGCGGCGGTTGTGGCCAGCGCGATCCTTCCGGCGTTCGACGTGATCGTGGCGGGCGGCGGGCCGGCTGGCATCGGCGCGGGGTATGCCGCCGCCGCGCGGGGTGCCAAGACGCTTGTTCTGGAGAAAAGCGGACGTCTCGGCGGCATGGGCGTGTCCGCCCTCGTGAGCCCGTTCTCGTTCTGCACGGTGAGCCCCATCGCGAAGGACATCGCGAAGAGGATCGGCTTCGAGCACAGCGTGGACTTCCATCTTGCGGACGTGCGCGCGTACGACCTCCTGAGGGAGGCGGGCGCGGACGTGATGCTCCATGCGGACGTGCTGGGGCCGGTGATGGAGGGGAGCCGCGTGACGGGCGTGCGCGTCCAGTGCGCCGAAGGCGAGCGCACGTTCAGGGCGAAGGTCGTGATCGACGCGACCGGCAATGGCGTGGTGGCCGCGGCGGCGGGCGTCCCCTACGAGGAGGGGCGTTCCGGAGACGGGCTTGTCCAGCCCATGAGCATCATGTTCACCGTGGGCGGATTCGACCCCGCGAGGCGGTTCAGGTGCTATTCGGAGGAGGACGCCCGTTCGAAGCGCTGTCTCGTCGACGGACGGAAGTGGGAGGACATCGTGCAGGACGAGATCAAGGCGGGGCGCCTTCCGCCCGAGGTCGGCGTGATCCGCCTCTATCCCGGCCGCGAGAAGGGCCTGAACGTCGTCAACGCGACGCAGGTGAACGGTCTCTTCGGCTCGCGCTCCGCGGACCTCACGAAGGCCGAGATCGCCGCGCGCAAGCAGGCCGCGCAGATCGTCGACGTCCTGCGCCGCCACCTGCCCGGCTACGAGAACGCCTGCATCGCCGAGATGCCGGCCGTCGTCGGCGTGCGCGAGACGCGCCGCTTCGAGGGCGTGGACAGGCTCACGACCGAGGACGTCCTCTCCGGCCGCACGCGCGAGGACGCGATCGCGCGCCGCTGCTCGTTCGTGATCGACATCCACAACCCCGCCGGGGCGGGTCAGGCCGACGGACACGACAAGGCCGTCACCGGCGGCGCGCGCCGCGTGAAGCCGTACGACATCCCCTACGGCGCGCTCGTGCCGAAGAAGGTGGACGGCCTGCTCTTCTGCGGCCGGTGCCTCTCCGCCTCGCACGAGGCCCTCGCCAGCTGCCGCGTGATGGGGAACGCGATGGCGACGGGCGTCGGCGCGGGCGCGGCGGCCGCGCAGGCCGTCAAAGAGGGAATCGACGTCCGCGCGGTGGACGCGCGGAAACTCAATCTTTTCAAGTAGGATTTTATGGTAGTGGAAAAGGACAGAGGACAGAAGACGGAAGACAAAGGATGGAACGGCCATCCTTTGTCTTTTGTCCTTCGTCCTTTGTCCTCAAACAAATGCGAAAGGTAATCCAATGAAAAAGAAAGCCTGTTTGGGCGCGATGATGTTCGCGCTTGCCGCCGTGGGGGCGACATTTGAGTCGGCCCTGAACGGCGAGGTGTCGATTACCGGGAAGGCGACCGCGCGCGTGGACAGGCGCATTGCGCGCGACTTCCCGATCCGGCGCGACATGACGCAGGTCAAGTCCTTCCGATTCGACCTGCGCGTCTCGAATCTAGCCGACTTCTCCTCTTACATCTGCTACTTCAAGAGCGGCGGTGGCTGGTACAAGGCCACCCTCGAATTGCCTGAGGAT
>JAFRSR010000056.1 GCA_017427485.1 Kiritimatiellia bacterium | reverse complement strand
GGATTGGCGTTGCGGCTGAACAGCTCCGTGGCGAAACGCTCGTTGATGTCCGTGAGGTATTCCACCGGCACCGTGGCGAACACTTCCGCCAGCACGCTGGACTTGTCCGACGCGCCGGACACCGCGGCCTTGTTCACCGCGTAGAAGTCCGCCGCCTTGGACTCGGCCGACGCCGGTTTCTTCCCGATCGCCTCGTTGACCTTGCCGACGAACTCGGCTTGCTCGGAAGCCGGTATCTGGGCAATGGTCGCCTTCATGGCGGACGGATTGTTCGCGCAGTCGCCGACCTTGGCCAACCATTGGTCCTTGCTCAGCTCGGCGGATGCGGCAAAGGGCATCACGCTCAGGGCGAGCGCGCACGCCGCAAACATGTTCTTCAGCTTCATGGTTCACACCTCCTTGTTGGATCTTTAAATTCAGTACCAGGACATTGGCACCCAGACGACATCTCCCGCCTTCAGGAGCATGTCCTTGTCGGGCCGGCCCTCTTCGCCGATCTCGACAAGGTCGACTTTTGTCTTCGTCTGCTTGCCATCCTTGTCGCAGCGCGTCACCTGCACGCGCCGCTTGTCCGCAATCGCCGTCATGCCGCCCGCGAGAAACAGGGCGCGCGTCAGGCGCAAGTCCATCGTCGAGGGCACGTCCACCGGACCCGGCCGCGCCACCTCGCCCAGAACCGTCACCGTCCCCCAGGGGGAGACCATGTTCTGACCCGCCTGGTAGACGAACGTCACCGTCACGGACGGATTGAGGTAATACTTCTTGTAGGCGGACTCGAGCTTCTTCTGGAGCCCCACCAGCGACATGCCGTCGCACTTGATCTGGCCGACGAGCTCCATCGAGATGTACCCGTCGGCGTCCACGAAATACTGCTTGTGGGACGACTGCTCCGCGCCGACCGCCGTCACGGAAATGCCCAGCGCCACGCCCGGGCGGACCTTCGGGCCGTCGAAGTAGGTCGCGAGCACGTTGGGATCCACGTTCTCCTTCGGGTCCCTGCCGTCCAGGAAATCCAGAACGATGCACCCTCCCAGCCCGACGGCCAGAAGGCCGCAGGTCAGGACAAGCTGCACTCTTTTCAGTATTTCTTTCATCCTCTGTCGGGTTCCGGGAATCGACACTTTCCCGTGAACGTCATTATCATACGCTTTCTTTCGGCGAGAATCAACAGGAAAAATCGAAACGGCGAAAAAAATCGCCGCTCGATTTTTCCCGTCTCCGCGGTCACGCCTGCGCGGGCACCTCCACGATCTTCACCGTGAACGGGGCCTTCACGCCTTCGCCGAGGTCCAGCGTGGCCTTGTATTCGCCCACTTCCTTGAGCTGGTCCGGAAGGTCCAGCTGCGAGCGCTCGAACTTCACGCCGCGGTCCGCCTCGATCGCCGCGAGGAGGTCCGTCGCGCTCACGCTGCCGTAGAGCTTCACGCCGTCCACCGTGCGGGCGTTGACCGTCACGGTCAGGCCGGCGAGCTTGCTCGCCACCGCCTGCGCCGCCTTCTTCGCCTCGGCGCGGGCCTTCGCGCGCGCCTCCTCGAGTTTGGCGAGCCGGCGCTTCGCGGCTTCCGTCACGGGCGCGGCGAGCCCCTGCGGGAGGAGCATGTTGCGCGCGTAGCCCGGGGCGACCTTCACGATCGCGCCGGCCTTGCCGAGTTTCTTGACGTCGGCCATCAGCATCACTTCAACCATGGTCCACGTTCCTTTCTCAGGCCATCAGGCCCATGTTGCGCGCGCGGCGGACGCCCTTCTTGATCTGGCGCTGCTGCATCGCGGTGACGCCCGTCACGCGGGCGGGGATGATCTTGCCGTATTCGGTCACGTAGCGCTTCAGGACCTCGATGTCGTTGAGGTCGATCTTGTCGCTCGCGGGGATGGCGGGACGGCGGCGGGAAGCGAACTCCCCGCGGTCTTCGCGGTCGCCGCGCTCGTGTTTCTTCTGGTAGGCCATTGTTTCTGTTCCTTCAATTGTTTGTTTGCCGGAGGTGGAGGTCAGTAGGGCATCGACCCGTCGTCGTCGTAGCCGTCCATGTCGCCCGCCTGCGGGACGACCGGCGGCTGCTGGACGTTGTTCGGCACGATCGGCTCGCCCGTGAGACGGCTCTGGTTGGGAGCCGGCAGGGGCATGAACTTCACGGTCATCGCGCGGATCTTCAGCTTCTGGTGCTTCTGCCCGTCCCTTTCCCAGGAATCCATCTGGAGACGTCCCTCCACGAGGACCGACCGGCCCTTGCGGAGATACTGGCCGCACAGCTCGGCGAGCTTCTCCCATGCGTCGACTTCGACGAACGTGGGGATGTCCACCATGTTGCCGTTGCGGTCCCGGCGCCGCTCGTTGAGCGCCAGGGCGAAGCGGCACACCTTCACGGCGTTGGCGCCCACCTGGCGGACTTCGGGGTCACGCGTCAGGTTCCCCATCACGATCACTTTGTTGAAAGACGGCATCGTTCCACCTCGTCTTCGTTACTCGGCCGCGGCGGCCTCCGCCGCCTCGGCTTCCTTCTGGGCCCGCGCCGCCTCGCGCTGCGCAGCGGCTTCGCGCTGCGTGGCGAGCACCGCCTCGCGGCGGTCGTCGACGGCGAGGATCTGCACGCGGAAGACCTCTTCCACGAGACGGTAGCGGTTCACGAGCTCGCTCACCTTCGAGGGGTCGAGCTCGAAGCGCACCTGCACGTACACGCCGCTCTCGCGCTTGCGCATCGGACGCGCGAACGCGCGCTTGCCCAGCACCTCCTGCGAGAGGATGTTGCCGCCCAGACGCGTCACCTCGGCGACCGCCTTCGCGATCTGGCCTTCGAGCACGTCATCCTTCGCCTGCCCGGCGAAGATATAGAGACCATCGTACTTCTTCATCATGTCGATTCCTTCCCGGATTACTTCTTCTCTTCCTTCTTGTCACCAGCGGCTTCTTCCTTGCCCTTCTTGATGACCTCCGGGTTCGCCTCGGCCGCCGCCGGCGCGCCCGGCGCCGCCGCGTCCGCGCCCTCCGGCGCCTTCACGACCGCCACCGCGTACTCGCCGCGCGTCACCAGCGTGAACTTGTCGCCCAGCTGGAGGTCCTTCACGAACAGCGTCTGGTCGAGCCCGAGCTTCGAGACGTCGACGGTGAACTTCTCCGCGATGTCCTCCGGCAG
>JAFRSR010000440.1 GCA_017427485.1 Kiritimatiellia bacterium | reverse complement strand
GCAGACCGTTCTCTGCTGGCCGCGAAGCCGGCGGACAGGGGCGTGTCCGCGCCGGAGCTCGCGTCGGAGAAGAACCAGGAGATGGACAGGATGCTCGGACGGCGGACGATTCCGGCGGACTACGCGGCGACGATGCGGGCGCTGCACGGCGACTCGAAGCAGGACGACCTGACGCGGAACTTCGCCGTCCAGCATCTCGGTCTCCACGTCCAGGAGCTGCTGCGGCGCGGGACGTACGATCCGAACACACCCGAGGCCGCGCAGGTCCGCGCGACCCTCGATGCGGCGGCGCGCGAGACGGCGTCTTCCGTGGCGGGCCCCGCGTTCCTTGCGCTTGCCGACCTCGCGGCGGTCGATCCGCATGTGGACGCGGCCGCGCTCAACGCCCGTCTCGCGGCGTGCGCGGGCGACGCCTCCGCGCACGTCCCGACGCGCGTCATCGCCGTCCAGCTCTGCGGCACGCGCCGTGTCCGCGCCGCCATCCCCGCGCTTGAGGCCATCCTTGCCGACTCCTCGGCCGGAACCGTCCTCAAGTTGTCCGCGCGGCGCGCCCGCGAAGAGATGGCGAACTCGCGTCTGTTCCCGCGCGCGACAGGGGGGAGGGAGATCGCGCAATGAAGAAGTTTGGTAGAAAGAAAGGAATGATACAAATGAAAAACACAGCAACAGCAATGGCCCTGGCCTGTTCGATGGCCGCGCTCGCAAGCGCGCCGGTCGTGGAGGATGGCAGCGTGACGATGACGCAGGATCCGTCGACGCGCCTGGTGACGGTCAACTACGAGATCAAGGACGAGCCGGCGATCGTGACGGTCGACATCTGCACGAACGGCGTGTCGATCGGCGGCGAGAACCTGCGCTATTTCGCGGGCGACGTCAACCGGAAGGTGTCCGTCGGCCCCCACTCCTGCACGTGGCGTCCGGACAAGGCGTGGCCCGGCCACCTGATCACGAACGGCAGCGTGAGCGCCGTCGTGACGGCGTGGGCGACGAACGCGCCGCCGCCCTACATGGTGGTGAGCCTGACCGTCAAGGACGACATCACGTTCTACGCGGACGCCGGATCGCTTCCCGGCGGCGTCACGAACGACGTGTACAAGACCGAATGCCTCGTGCTGCGCCACATCCCCGCCGCGAACGTCCGCTGGCGCATGGGCTCGCCCGAGGATGAATGGAAGCGGACCGCCAATGAGAAGTCGCACTACGTCATGCTCGCCAACGATTTCTACCTCGGCGTCTACGAGGTGACGCAGCGGCAGTACGAGCTGATGACGGGCGAGCGGCCGTCGTACTTTGCCAACGACGACTATTACGCGACGCGGCCGGTCGAGATGGTGCTGCCGCGCGACCTGCGCGGCAGCAGCGCGGACTGGCCGTCGACGGGACACGACGTCGACGCGTCCAGCTTCTTCGGCAAGCTGCGCGCGCAGGTCTCGGGCGCCGTGGCGTTCGACCTGCCCCTTGAGGCTCAGTGGGAATTCGCCTGCCGCGCCGGTACGACGAGCGCGCTGTACACAGGGAAGGAACTGGAGGCGGACTGCGATACTTCGTCGCCCAACCTTCAGGAAATCGCGCGCTTCAAGCAAACCCAGGCGGAGACGGCGTACACAACCACGCCGACGTCCGGCACCGGCGACCAAGACACCACGAAAGGGACGGCGACAGTCGGCTCCTACCGTGAAAACGGCTACGGCCTCTACGACATGATCGGCAACGTGCTGGAGTGGTGCCTCGACTACTGGTGTCCAGACATTTCCGAGATCAATCCTGAAACGGGCGCCAGCGAGGCGACGAACGCGAATCTCAAGCGCGTCAAGCGGGGCGGCTGCTACGCGCACAACCCGGAACGTTTGCGGAGCGCCTATCGCATTGACGGCGACTACAACAAAACCCGCGCGTCCGACGGTTTCCGCGTCTGCGCGCCGGTTGGCATCCCGTGACCGTCGTTGACAGGAGAATGAGAAAATGAAGGCATCTGTTGCGGCCGTGTGCGTCCTGGCGAGCCTGTGCGGCGTCGCGGACCTCGCGTCGCGCGTCAATCCGTTCATCGGCACGTCGAACAGGACGAACGGGCACACGCATCCGGCCGCGTGCGTGCCGTTCGGGTTCGTCCAGGCCGGGCCAGACACGGGTACGCTCGACTGGCGGCACTGCTCCGGCTACGCGTACGAGGACGCGCTCGTCTACGGCTTCTCGCAGAACCACCTGAGCGGCACGGGGTGCCCCAGCCTCGGGGACGTGCTGCTGCAGCCGTTCACGGGGCAGCCGCTCGACGACGACTACCGCGGCGCGAAGGACTTCGCGTCCGAGAAGGCGGAGCCGGGGTACTACGCCGTCGCGCTCACGAACTTTGGCGTGAAGGCCGAGATGACGGCCTCGCGCCGCGTCGCCTGGTACAGGTTCGCGTATCCGAAGGGCGCGAAGGCCCGGCTGCTCGTCGATCCGCAGTGGGGCATCCTGAAGGGCGGCACCACGTCGCTTGCGGACCACATCCGCCAGTACGCCGGCGCGCTTTCGGCGGACGGCCTGTCGCTCGCGGGCGGCTTCCTCCACAAGGCGTGGCTCGAGCGCGAGGTGCATTTCGTCGTCTCGTTCTCCACGCCCGCGACGGGCAGCCGCATCATCGCGAAGAAGCCCCAGGAGAAGGCCGACCGCTACCTCCTCGACTTCGACCTCGCCGACGGCGAGCCGCTGCTCGTTAAGGTGGCGATCTCGTCCGTGGACGGCGACGGGGCGGCGCGCAACCTCGCGGCGGACGCGCGGGACTGGAACTTCGACGCGGCGCGGCGCAGGGCGCGGGAGGCGTGGAACGGCGTCCTCTCCCGCGCGACGGCGCGCGGCCTCACGGAGGAGCAGGAGACGATCTACTACACGGCGCTCTACCACGCGTTCGTGCAGCCGAGCGACATGGCGGACGCCGACGGGCGCTTCCGCGACGCGCGCGGGAAGGTGCAGACGGCGCGCACCGGCCGGCACTACACGTCGCTCTCGCTCTGGGACACGTTCCGCGCCTGCCATCCGCTCTACTCGCTCGTCGCGGCGGAGGCCGTGCCGGATTTCGTCGAGACGCTCCTCGCGCAGTACAGGTCGCTCGGCTACCTGCCGGTGATGTCGTACTTCGGCCGGGACCCGCAGAGCATGATCGGCAACCACGCGGTCTCGGTGGTGGTGGACGCCTACCTGAAGGGGTTCGGCGGTTTCGACCCGGAGGAGGCGTTCAGGGCGGTGGACGCGACGCTCTCCGTGGACCAGCCGGAGAAGCGCAAGCAGAACTGGCACTGGCTGGAAAAGCTCGGGTACTACCCCTCCGACAAGATCGAGGCGGAAAGCATCTCGCGCACGCTCGAGTGCGGCTTCGACGACTGGTGCGCGCTCCAGATGGCGGAGCGTCTCGGCAAGAAGGACCGCGCGGCGTACTACCGGAAGCGGGCCGAGGGCTACCGGCTCGTGTTCGACAAGGAGACGCGCTTCTTCCGGGGGCGCGACGCGAAGGGGCGCTGGGACAGTCCGTTCGACCCCTGCCAGATCGGGCACGACGGGAAGCGCTACAAGAAGCTCGGCCTGAACAACCCCTACACGGAGGGCAACGCCTGGCAGTACACGTGGCACCTGCTCCAGTCGCCGGAGACGCTGGTGGAGCTGATGGGCGGCGGCGAGGCGACGGTCCGCAAGCTCGACGAGATGTTCGCCACGCGGTCGGAGAAGACGACAGCCCAGGCCGGGAGCGTGTTCGTGGACGTGACGGGCCTGTGGGGGCAGTACGCGCACGGCAACGAGCCGTGCCACCACGTGGCGTGGCTCTACGCGTGCGCGGGGCGGCCGGACCGCGCGGCGGAGCGGCTGCGCGCGATCAGCCGGCGGTTCTACACGGCGGGGCCGGACGGACTCTGCGGCAACGACGACTGCGGGCAGATGAGCGCGTGGTACCTCTTCGCCTGCTACGGCTTCTATCCGGTGAACCCGTGCGGCGGCGATTTCGTGATCGGCGCGCCGCAGGCGAGGGAGGCGACGCTGGACGTGGGCGGCGGGCGGAAGTTCCGCATCGTGGCGAACGGCCTCTCGGAGCGCAACCTCTACGTGAGGTCCGTCCGGCTCAACGGCAAGCCGTACGGCTCGCGCGTCCTGAAGTACGCGGACATCATGCGCGGCGGCGAGCTGGCGTTCGAGATGGGGGACTCGGCGCGGTAGCCGGCGGGAAAAAGTTTTTTTTGGAAAATAAGCAAACAAGGAGCAATCAGACATGAACACGAAGAAACTTCTCGCATTGGGAATCGCCGCGTGCGCGGCGGTCCTGCAGGCCTGGGGGGCGATGCCGGCCGACCGCACGGCGTTCCTCAACATCTCGCAGGTCCATCGCGGCGGCGGCAAGCTGGAGCGCCCGGACAACACGCTCGAGACGTTCAAGTGGTGCTGGGAGAACGGCATGGCCCCCGAGTGCGACTGCCGCCGCACGAAGGACGGCGTGGGGATCATGCTCCACGACAAGAAGCTCAAGCGCACCGCGCGGGGCATCTCCAAGGCGATGGCCAAGAAGCTCGTCTCTGAGGAGCTCACGTGGGACGAGATCAAGGACGTCGACGTGGGCAGCTATCTCTCGCCCGAATACGCGCACCACCGCATCCCCACGATCGAGGCCGTGTTCGCCGCCATGAAGGGCCATCCCACGTGGCTCTGCTTCGTGGACGAGAAGGGCGCCGGGCCGAGGTACATCGCGCGGAAGGCGCGCGAGGCCGGCGTGCTCGACCAGGTCCACTACACGGGCCCGAGCTACGAGAAGGCGCTCGAGTGGATGAAGGTGGCGCCGGGCGGCAAGACGCAGATCTGGATCGGCACGTGGCCGCGGCCGGAGCACACCGCCGCGGACACGGAGCGGTTCGAGAAGTTCTTCGAGGGGAAGATGGACGAGATTCGCGCCAACGGCTTCAAGGGGCTTTCCTCGGTCGTCCTCCACACGTACTACGACCCGACGGCGAAAGAGCCGTTCGTGCCGTCCACGCCGTACCTGAAGAAGATCATCAAGGAGTTCCACGCGCACGACATCCCCGTGTTCTCGATTCCCTTCAAGGGCGGCGACACGGAGGAGGTGTACTTCAAGCTCTTCGAGATGGGCTGCGACGGGTACTCCACCGACTACCCGAGCGTGATGGCCTCCGCGATCCGCAAGCTGAAGGCCAAGTACGGCCCGAAAAAGTGAAAGGAGGCAGACGATGACGCTTCGATCGGTATTTTCGGCCGCCGCGGCACTTGCCGCCGCTTCGGCGCTCGCGGACAGGATCGTTTCTCAGGACTACACGCTCTCGGCGGACGAGGACTGGAGTTCGCAGGGGCTTGTGACGATACAGTCGGGCGTCACGCTGAACCTCGGCGGACGCACGCTCACGGTCGATGCCATCGCAGGCGGGGGAACGATTTCCAACCCGGACTTCGACTTGACGGGACAAGGCACGGCGTCGTCCCCGCTCGCCGCCGGGGACTTTACCGCCGGATCCGCCGCTGCGGCGTTTAGTTCCGACGGGCGCGTCATCGTGGAAAGCACCCACTGGCCGGTGGTCATCGACTACGACTTCGGGTCGGCGACGGTGATCAATGCGTACCGCATCAGGAACTGGAACTCAAACAAGGCAACCGTGCGCGGCCCCAAGGAATGGACCTTCTACGGCTCCGACGACGGCGAGAACTGGACGCCTCTCGACGAGAAGTCCAGCGAACCGGGCTGGGGGGAGGGCGAAGAGCGCGAATACGTCTTCGACAACACGACGCCGTACAGGCACTATCGGATCAGCTTCGCCGCGAGCACGGGCACCGATGGATACATCCAGTTCAGGCAGCTGAAATACGGGCGTTCGCCGTCGTCCGGCACGGTGGTGGTGAATGCGTCCACGATCGAGCGCTCCGCCCTCTCCGGCCTGACGCTCGATGAGGGCGTGATCGTGCAGCCGTCCGGGGACTTTGCGCTTTCCGGCGATTTCGACATGTCGGGGTTCGCGATGGCCGGCACGGTCGACCTCAACGGGCACGACCTGACCGTGAACGGCTTCGACGGGACGGGCATGATCACCAACTCGTCCGAGACCGCCGCCGACCTGCGCGTGACCGTGCCGTCCGGCAAGACGACGACGAACGAGGCCATTCCCATCGGCGGCAATCTGCGGCTCGTGAAGGAGGGCGCGGGGACGTTCGCCGCGCGGTACGTTCCGCAGTCGTACACGGGCGGGACGCTCGTCGCGGAGGGCACCATCCGGGCCGTCGTCGCCGGGACGAAACTGCCCTACGGCCCGAACGGCAGCACGATCACCGTTTCCGCGAACGCGTACTTTGACGTGCACGGCGGGAGCGGGATTCAGGGCAACTATGCGTTCGTGCTCGCCGGCGGCACCCTCGGTAACATGGGCGCCGGTCATAACTACGCGTCGGACGGCGCGGTACAGGACGTCTCGCTCACGGCGGACTCCTTCTTCTCGGCCTTGCCAAGCGGCATATTCTGGGGCGATGACGACTCTCAGACCAAGGTCGACCTCGGAGGGCATACGCTTTCGCTTTCGATCGGAAGCGAAGAGATCATGCGGCTCTACAACGCGGTGTTCACCGAAGGAATCGTGAGCAACGTCACGTCCGGCGGACGGCTCATCGTCGCCGGGTCGGCGCCTGGCGTCCTGGCGTCGAACACGGATTTCATCGTCAACTGCACGCTGCATGTCGTGGCCAAGCCGTTCGTCGTGCGGAAATACGAATCGCTGTGGACCAACAACAACTACAACGTGAGTTCGCCGGGCGTCATAACCGTCCTCGGCTCGTTCGTCCCCACCACGGACTACTTCTGGGGCGTCACGCTGGCGGACGGCGCGACGCTCGACCTTTCGACGCGCGCGGCCGCGCTGCCGTCCGTCTCGGCGTCCACAGCGGGCGCGCGGGAGATCGCCTTCGATGAAAACGCGAAGATCGGCGTGAAGCTCGGCAAGCGAAGGCCGGCGCTCGACGAGCCGCTGATGACGTGGACGGCGGAGACGAAGCCGCCGAACGTCGATACGGTGAAGTTCACGCACGCGGACGAGCCCGCCCAGTACAACTTCGCGGTTCGGGGCGACGGCCTGTACGCCGTTCCGGGAGGGTTCTCCATCATCATCCGCTGACCATGTGAAAAACTCAATGCAGAAGGAACTATCGAGAATGACAGCTAAATTGATTTGCGCGACGGCCGCCGCAATCTGCGCGGCGGCGCTGGCGAAGGACAAGGGCGAGGACGCCTGGAACGAGCACGACGATCCGCTCGCCAAGGGCGAGAAGCCGTGCGTGACGTGGGCGAAGCTGAACACGCTCGACCCCGGGCTGAAGGAGGTCGGGCGGCTCGCCGTGCGCAACGCGAAGGACATCAAGTCCTCCAAGTGGTCCATCGGCTGCGAGACGCTCGACCGCGACTACGCGCGCTGGGACGTGATGAAGCGTTTCCTCGGGCCGCTCGGCGCGAAGCGCGGGCGCCTCTTCTCCGGCTGGGCGAAGACCGAGCGGGAGAAGGGCACGTACGACTTCGCCTGGCTCGACCCGCAGGTGCGCGAGATGGCGGCCATGGGCGTGAAGCCGTGGATCTGCCTCTCGTACGGCAACCCCCTGTACGGGAGCGACTTCAACCTCGGCATGAAGATCAAGCCCGTGACCGGCAACCCGGAGGCGTTCGCGGCGTGGCTGCGCTACGTGACGGCCTGCGTCGAGCGCTACAAGGACGTGGTGGACGAATGGGAGATCTGGAACGAGCCGTTCCGCCAGGGGCCGGACTATGCGGAGATGTTCTACCGGACGGCGAAGACGATCCGCGCCATCCAGCCGACGGCGAAGTGCCTCTGCACGGCGATCACGTTCCCCGACGACTACACGTGCGTGCTCGAGAAGCTCAAGGCCGAGAACGCGCTCGACCTCGGCTCGTACTTCATCTACCATCCGTACACGCCGAACCCGGACGACGCGTTCAAGAAGCGCGCCGAGCGGCTGCTCAAGCTCGTCAAGGGCTACAGCGACAAGTTCGATATCCTGCAGGGCGAGACGGGATGCCCGTCGCAGCTTGAGTTCGGCCACGCGCTCAAGCGCATCGAGTGGTCGGAGTACGCGCAGGCGAAGTGGGACCTCCGGCGGACGATCGACGACGCGGCGCGGTTGATCCCGTCGAGCATCTTCACGCTGATCGACCTGCAGTACACATTCATGCTGCAGAGCTTCGGCCTCGTGCGCTCGAACACGCTGAAGGACTTCATCTACCGCCGCCCGAGCTACTACGCGATGCAGCACGTGTTCAGCCTCATCGACGACGACACCCTGCCGAAGCGGATGGACGAGAACCTCGCCTACGACGTGACGTCCCGCTACGACCCGCGCGACACGGCGCACCACACGCTGAAGGCGGTCCGCTTCACGCGGTTCGGGAAGCCCCTGCGGTTCTACTGGCTCTCCGACCGCATCCCCACGCACGAGCTCGGCTTCGACCGCGTGACGTTCAAGGTGCCGGGGCGTCTGGCGGACCTCCTCTGGGTGGAGATGATCACGGGCCGCGCGTTCGAGATTCCCGCCGGCAAGCTCTCCTACGAGGACGGCAAGACGGTCATCTCCGACCTGCCGATGTGGGACTCGCCGGTGCTGGTCGCCGAAAGGGCCGCCGTGCCCCTGCGCAAGGGAAAGTAAACAAGAAAGGAAGTGGTCATGCAGGGAATACATGGATGCGCGGCGGCCGCGCTGGCGCTCGGCGCGGCGCTTGCGGCGAACGGCGCAATCGAGATCACGTGCGACTATCCCGGCGGCAACGTGAAGGTGGAGAAGATCGACGAGGTCCTCTCCGGCTCGAAGGAGGGCGAGTGGATCCGCGACAACGCCGACTGCGTGTTCGTGCCGTTCATGGACAAGGACGGCGTGGAGAACGGGGACCAGGGGAAACACCGCGCCCCGCACGACCACAACCG
>JAFRSR010000439.1 GCA_017427485.1 Kiritimatiellia bacterium | reverse complement strand
CCCAGAAGGTGCGCATGGGCTTCATCGGCGTGGGCAACCGCGGCACGCAGGTGCTGCACCTGTTCATGCGCCAGCCCGACGTGGAGGTCACGGCCCTCTGCGACATCTACGATCCCTACCTCAAGCGCGACGAGTCCGCGTTCGACCCGAAGTTCCTCGAATGGGGCCTGAAGGGGCGGCTCCCGATCTTCAACGGCAAGGACGGAAAGCTGCTCCCGCAGGAGCAGACCGTCCTCGACGCCGTGAAGGCGCGCACGTGCAAGCTCTACACGGACTACCGGCGCCTGCTCGAGGACCCGAACGTGGACGCGGTCTACATCGCGACGCCCGACCACTGGCACGCGATCATGACGATCGACGCGATCAAGGCCGGCAAGGACGTCTACTGCGAGAAGCCGCTCACCGCCACGGTGGCCGAGGGCCGCGCGATGGTGAACGCCCAGAAGGCGTCGAAGCAGGTCGTGTGCGTGGGCCTCAACCGCCGCGGCAGCGCCGTCTACCGCAAGCTGAAGGGCGAGATCGACAGCGGCAAGTACGGCACGTTCCGCGTGGGCCGCGCCGCCCGCATCTCCAACCTCTTCCCGAACGGCATCGGCAAGTGCCCCCCGTGCCAGCCGCCGAAGGGCCTCGACTGGGACAAGTGGCTCGGGCCGCGCGCGTTCCGCCCGTACAAGTACACGACCGCGCCTTACTACTTCCGCTGGCACGAGGAGTTCTCGAGCCAGATGGGCAACTGGGGCGTGCACTACATGGACGCGATGCGCTGGATGATGGGCGAGGTCGCGCCCTGCGCGATCACCGCCGTGGGCGGACAGTACTTCCTCGACCACGACGCCGACATCCCCGACACGATGGAGGTCACGTACGAGTTCCCCGACAAGAAGATCATCCATTTCATGATCTACGAGGGCGGCACGTCGAAGCCCATCTTCGCGCGCGAGCTCGAGCTCCAGGGGTCGGACGGCGCGATCTACGCGAACGAGCGCGGCTACGACATCTTCCCGCAGAAGGGCCGCGAGTTCAACAATCCCAAGAAGCCCCTCTTCGAGGAGCAGCACTACACGTACAAGGAGGCCATGCTCGACGACGGCAGCTCGGGGAGCAGCACGTCCACGGTGATCCGCGACTTCCTCGACCGCATCAAGGACCGCGGCACGCCGCTCTGCACGCTGGAGGACGGCCACCGCTCCACCTGCTTCGCGCACCTCGCGAACATCGCCCTCCACATGGGCGAGCGCCTTGAATGGGATCCCGCCGCCGAGAAGTTCACGAACTGCCCGAAGGCGAACGAGCTCCTATCCTACACTTACCGCGACGGCTACGCCCTTGGGTGACGTATGACGCAGTCAAAAGAGATAGAGAAGGCCCAGCAGAAGATCGTCGCCGTACTGGCGCGCATGCTGGCGCTCGCGCCCGAGTCGGTCCGGCCCGACGCGCGCTACCTGGATCTGTTCAACTCCGATCCGGACGCGGTGCGCGCGTTCGGTGCGCAGGTCGAGAGTTCCTTGGGCGTGATCGTCGGGGATTCCGTCTTCAGCAAACATCCGACGATTCCCGAACTGGCCGCATATTGCGCCGCGCACCGGGCGCCCGCGCGCGGCGAACGCCTCTACGTGGTGGTGAGCCGGATGCCGGACGGCAGCACGCGCGAGCGCATCTACGCCGCGCGCGGCCACGAGAAGGCCGCGCAGCTGGCGATGGACGACGGCGCGGAGGCGGTGCTGTCGGTCGAGCGCGAGGACGCGGAGGACGGCGCGCCGAGAGGCATGGGCATGTTCGGCAAGATTCTCGTTCCCCTGTTGGTGGGGCTTCTTCTTGCGGTGGTAGTTTTCGTCTTCTTCTGGTGGCGACGCGGCTTCCAGCCTTTCTGGTGAGGTTTCTGCGATGACTTTCCGTCTCGTTTCCCGCGCGGCGCTTTCCCTCGGACTGCTCTGCGCGTCTGCGACCCTGCGCGGCGACGCGCTCTACGACGCCTTCCGCGCGCCCCCGCAGGCGGCGCGTCCCTGGTGCTACTGGTACTGGGTGAACGGCAACGTCGACGAGGAGACGGTGACGGCGGACCTCGAGGCGATGAAGAATGCCGGCTTCGGCGGCGTGCTGCTCCTCGACCCGCGCGGCTACGACAAGGTCGTGTGGAAGCCCGCGCCGAAGATGCCGTTCGGCGGCGACGAATGGCGCCGGATCGTCGTGTTCTCCGTGAAGGAGTGCGCGCGGCTCGGCCTCGAGTTCACGATGAACCTGAGCGACTGCGGCGGCTCCCTCAAGGGGCCGTGGCTCACGGGCGAGGACGGCCCCAAGCGACTCGTGGTGGGCGTGGACGCGGGCGATCCGCCGTCTGATTTCAAATACTACCACGAGATCGCCACGTTCTCCGTGCGCGTGGCGCCGGGCACGCGCGTGAAGCCGGGCTGGCGCAACGCGGGTGGCGTGGTGAACCGTTGGGAGAAGGACGCGCTCGCGGCCGACGTGCCGGCGCTCGAGTGGCGGCGCGGCACGCCGGAAGGGGACGGCGAGTGGCACACGCTCCGTTTCGGCTACTGCGCGATCCCCGCGCGCGAGCATGACGTGGACGTGATCGACGCGGCCGCCGTGGAGCGCCACTTCAAGCGCATCGCGGACCCGCTCTTCGACGCGCTCGGCCCGCTCGTGGGCGCCACGTTCACGCATGTCTACTCCGTGAGCTGGGAAGGGGCGATCCCCACCTGGACGGGCGATTTCGCGGACGCCTTCCGCACGCACGCCGGCTACGACCTGCTGCCCGACCTGCCCGTCCTCGCCGGCTTCACGTGCGCGGGGGCGCGTCCCAACCTCCTCGCCGACTATCGCCGCGTGCGCAACGACCTCTTCCGCGACCGCTTCTACGGCACGGTGCGCCGTCTCGCCCACGCGCGCGGCGTGAAGCTCTACTCCGAGTGCGGCGGACCGTGGAACCGCGACCCGAGCGTGTTCCGCGAGGCCGACCAGTTCGCCTTCCTCGGCGTGAACGACATGCCGCAGGGAGAGAACTGGCCCATCGCCCCCGCGCACCATTCCGACCTCGCGTTCAACCGCCCCGCCGCCAACGCGGCGCACATCTACGGCCTCCGGCGCGCGTCGGCGGAGGCGTTCACGCTCATGGACGCCCACTACTCGATGTGGCCGGAGCGGCTCAAGCGCACGGCGGACGACATGTTCGTGGACGGCGTGAACCACGTCGTGTGGCACACGTTCACGTCGTCCCCGAAGTCCTTCGGCAAGCCGGGCATCGAATACTTCGCCGGCACGCACATCAACCGCAACGTGACCTGGTTCCCGCAGGCGCACGCGTTCATCTCCTACCTCGCGCGCTGCCAGGTGATGCTCCAGGCGGGCGAGCCCGTGACGGACATAGCACTCTACGCGGGCCACACGCCGTACCAGCACTGGGGACGCTGGCGGGACGTGCCGTGGGAAGGGGCGCGCGTGGCCATCCCGCGCGGCTACAACTACGACATCCTGAACGACGAGACGCTGGAGAGGCGGAAGGGCGCCTATCCCGTGTTCGTGGACGCGTCCGGCGATTCGGTCACCTGGCCGAAGCTGCCGCCGCCCGACTTCGAGGGCGACTTCAACGACGTGATCCACCGCCGCACGGCCGACGGCACGGACATCTACTTCGTGGCGCCGTCGGGCGGGACGGGAAACGGACGCCTTACGTTCCGCGTGAAGGGCAAGGTGCCTGAGTTCTGGGATCCCGTCACGGGCACGCGCCGCAAGGTCGCGAACGCGGAAACGTTGCCGGACGGGCGCATCCGCATCCCGTTGCGCTTTCCGCGCGACGGCAGCATCTTCGTCGTGTTCCGTCCGTCCCAACCCGCCGCCGCCGACCCTGCGCCGGCCAGCGACTGGCCGAAGCGCCAGAAGACCGTCTCGCTCACGAACGCGCGGTGGAAGATCGACATCGGCGGGCGCGCGTATGACAGGCTGGGCGACTGGACGAAATCCGACGACCCCGAGATCCGCTTCTTCTCCGGCACGGCCGTCTACCGCGCGAACTTCACGCTGCCGGCCGTCGAGGGCGACCGTACGCTGTTCCTCGGGCGCGTGGCGGGCGGACTCGCGGAGGTGCGCCTGAACGGCGTCAATTGCGGCGTCGCGTGGTGCTACCCGTACCGAGTGCGCGTGCCCGTCGCCGCGCAGCGGAAGGGGAACAACGTGCTGGAGGTGCGCGTGGTCAACACGTGGCGCAACCGCCTGATCGGCGACTGCCTCCTGCCGCCCGAGCAGCGCCACACGCAGAGTTGCCTCGCCTACAAACCGGGTCCGCACAACAACGCAGAGGGATTCTGGGGCTTCAGCAAGCTCGCCAACGGTTTTTCGGCGAACGACGAACTCATCTCCTGCGGACTCTACGGTCCCGTCGAACTCCGCTGAAATTCTCCGCCGATTGTGGTATAATGCGTGCATGAAACGAAGCGGGATCATCGCACGTGCCGCGGCCGTGCTGCTGGCGGGTGCCTGCGTTGCAGGGGGCGCCCCCGACTTCGTCATCGTCGCGCCGCCCGACCTCCGCGTCGCCTGGGATGTCTACGCCGCGCGCCGGCGGGCCGCGCGGCCCGATCTCGAGATCGCCGTGACGGGTACGGATTCCATCTATGCCGCGCACCCGTTCGGTCCCGACCTCGTCTGCCGCAACGCGGCGGAGTCCCTGCACGCCTACATCCGCGAGGCAGCCTCCGCGGGCACCACGAACTTTCTGCTGGGCGGCATGTGGCTCGACGCGCGCGCCGGGCACACGAACGAACTCTACTTCGCCACGGGCGAGAAACTCTCGCTCTCCAACTGCGTGCCCGGCATCTGCGCCCACCCCTACTCGGGCGACAAGGGCGAGGACATCCCCTCCGACATGTACTACGCCTGCCTCGACGACGTCGCGAACGGCATCGTCCATCCGTGGGACCCCTCGGGCGACGGCGTCTATCTCTCTGCGGAGGAGTATCCGTCGTGCGACTGCGTGCCCGACGTCGTCGTCGGACGCTTCGCGCCCGTGCCCTACGCCTACGGCGGGGCGTCCGCGCAGTCGCCGAGCGACCTCGTGCTGGCCTACGCGGACAAAGTGGCGCGCGGCACGCAACCCTCGTTTCCGGGCATCAACCGCATGGGCGTGGCGAGCGGACAGATGGTCCGCTCCTATCCGCCCGGCAGCCGCGATTTCGGCTACCCGGGGAAGGAAGTCCGCTTCTACGACGGCGTGGCGAACATGTGGAGCCCGTTCCATCCCGCCCCCGTTGCCGACACCGAGTATGCCGTCCGCGAGATGTTCCGCACCACGGTCGCCACGAACTGGCCGGTTCTGGAGGTCGAGGTCCTGCACGGCACGGGACAGACCTTCGCCGCGCGGTATGCCGACTGGGCGTCCGCCCGCACGGCCTTCTTCTCGAACGACCTGCTCTACGCGACGTGCCGCTCGCACGGCACGGCCACGGGATGTTCCGGCGTGGACCTCACGCGCACCTACTACGCGCGGGCCACGGGACTGACGCTTTTCGGCGACTTCTGCGTGCCGTGCCTCACGGGGGCGATCGACACCTACCAGCGCGTGAGCGGACGCATGACCGTCGTGCCGTGCATGGGCGTGGCGGCCACGTGTTCGCCCGTAGGTGGGATTCTGGCGGGCGTGTACAATTCGCGGTACGGCTGGTCGTCTGAGTTCAACAGCCTCAGCGTCTCGGAGGGCTTCTCGGGGTCGCTTTCCCTGTTCCTGGCACGGCGTCTGTTTGCCCATGGCGACACGTCCTTCGGCCTCGCGCATCTCCACGCCCGCCAGGAATACGTGGCGGCGTACGCGCTCACGGGCACACGCGTCTACGCGCTCTGCGAGCAGATGTTCTACGGCGATCCCACGCTTGGATTCCCAGCGGTGGAGAAGGCACGGTCCTGGACGGGGGATGTGTGCGTCACTGCCGACGTCGCGGCCGTCACGGCGGCGTTCACCGCCGATGCCGAGGTGAGCGGCGCGGGGCGGTTCAAGGTGATGGACGCCCTCACCTGTTCCGGAACGAACCTGACATTCGGCGTGGGCGGCGGCGTGGGGCGCGCGGTGGCCTTCACGGGGGCATCGCCGGGGGCTCTCACGCTCGCCGGCGACCCGTTCTACGTGGG
>JAFRSR010000438.1 GCA_017427485.1 Kiritimatiellia bacterium | reverse complement strand
GCGCGACCTCGACCTCGACTTCGACGCCTCGCGCATCCTCTTCACCGGCTACAAGGGCACGAACAACCTCTTCGGCGTGTACGAGATTGTATTAAGTGGCCCTTCGGGCCTAAGTGCTGCTTCGCAGCTAAGTGGCCCTTCGGGCCTAAGTAAACTTAGTCGCGAAGCGACACTTAGGGGCGAAGCCCCACTTAACAACTTAACGCCCTCTCTGGTTTCGCCCGAGGACGGCAAGTACGACATCCACTGGTGGGACGCCTGCTACCTGCCGAACAAGGACCAGGTGATCATGCTCGGCACGGGCGTGTTCCAGTACCTCCCCTGCGAAGACGGCAACATGCCGATGGCCGTCGCCTACCGCGTGGACCGCAAGACGGGCGAGGTGCGCCAGCTCACCTACGAGCAGGACAGCGACTACACGCCCACGATCACGCACGACGGACGCGTGCTCTACACGCGCTGGGAATACTCCGACCAGCCGCACTACTGGAGCCGCGTCTTGATGACGATGAACCCGGACGGCGTCGGCCAGCTCTCCGTGTGGGGCTCCAACTCGTTCGTGCCCACGTTCTTCTACTGCGCGCGCACGGTGCCGGGCGACCCGCACCTCATCACGATGATCGGCGGCGGACACCACGACCGCGCCGAGGTGGGCCGCTTCTTCCAGATCGACCCCACGCTCGCGCGCGCCTATCCGTTCCGCTACGACCCGCCGGACCGCGACTGGGGTCCCGCGCGCCACACGCTGCGCATCCCTACCGTGGTGTACCCGAAGGAGAAGACCGGCATGGTGCACGAGTTCCCCGGCTGGGGCAAGGACGTGGAGGGCGACATGGCCGACCCCTACACGATGAACCAGTTCGCGCGCGGCAAGTACTACTTCTCGCATCCGTGGCCGCTCGACGCGAAGTACAACCTCGCCACCGTCAAGGCCGCGCCCGACGCGCTCATGGGGCTCTACCTCGTGGACGTGTTCGACAACGTCACGCGCATCGCGGAGGCGGACGACGGCCTCTACGTCGAGGCGATTCCCTTCGTGCCGCGGAAGCGCCCGCCGATCATCCCCGACCGCTCCGACCTCTCGAAGAAGACGTGCTCCGTGCACGTGGCCGACATCTACAACGGCCCCGGCCTCAAGGGCGTCCCGCGCGGCACGGTGAAGAAGATGCGCCTCTTCAGCTACCACTACGCGTACCACAACACCGGCGGCCACTCGATGACGGGCCAGGTGCGCGGACGCGGCGCGCCGTACAACGAGCGCGTGGAGTCGAGCTGGGACGTGAAGCGTGTCCTCGGCACGGTGGACATCGAGGCGGACGGCAGCTGCTGCTTCGAGATGCCGTGCAACACCCCCATCTCCGTGCAGCCGCTCGACGAGAAGGGACAGGCCGTGCAGCTCATGCGCAGCTGGATCGTGGGCATGCCGGGCGAGCGCGTGTCGTGCACGGGCTGCCACGAGGACAACCGCTCCTCCGTGCACACGAAGCGCACGATTGCCGACGAGAAGTACTTCAAGGGGCAGATCCAGAAGATCAAGCCGACCGACGCGGACGGGTTGCGTCCGTGGGACTTCGCGAACGAGATGTGGCCTGTCGTGCAGAAGTACTGCCTCTCCTGCCACGGCGATCCCGAGAAGGCGCCGGTCGCGAAGCAGGACCAGGGCGGCAGCGACGAGAAGGATCCGGCGAAGCTCTCCGGTCGCCGCCTCGTGATGGAAGACGCCGCGCACGCTTACTGGATGCTCCATCCGTACATTCGCCGTCCCGGTCCCGAGAGCGAGGAGACCATGCTGCCGCCGATGGACTACCACGCCTCGACGAGCCCGCTCGTGCAGATGCTCCGCAAGGGACACCACGGCGTGAAGATGGCGCCGGAGGACTGCCTCAAGATCTACGAGTGGATCGACCTCAACGCGCCGTACCACGGCAAGTGGAATCCGCCCGCGATCACCGATCCCGCGAAGGACCGCTTCGTGAAGGCCGTGATCCCCGACCAGACCGCGCGCCGTCTCGAGACGCAGAAGCGCTGGGCGCGCGTGGACGACAGCCCCGAGGCGGAGTACGCGCGCTACGCCGCCGTCGTCTCGAACCGCGTGGTGAAGCCCGTGGCGCCGGTTGCGTGCGCGAAGCCCGCGCCCGCGCCGAAGCTGAAGGGCTGGCCGATGAGCGTCTTGGAGAGCGCGGACGCGCAGCTCGGCGCGATCTGGGAGATTGCGCCCGTCACCACGAAGACGCTCGTCCTCGGCTCGGGGCAGTCGCTCACGTTCCGCCGCATTCCCGCCGGCACGTTCGTGATGGGCAGCGCCGACGGCTATCCCGACGAGCGTCCGCAGGCCGTCGTGCGCATCGCGAAGCCGTTCTGGATCTCCGAGATGGAAATCCAGAACCAGCAGTACAACGTGTTCGACCCCGAGCACGACTCGCGCTACCAGGACGAGTTCGGCAAGGACCACGTGTTCCCCGGCCACATCGGCAACCACCGCCGCCAGCCCGTCGTGCGCGTGACGTGGAACGACGCGATGCGCTTCTGCGCGTGGCTCTCGAAGACGTGCAACGTGAAGGCCACGCTGCCCACCGAGGCGCAGTGGGAATGGGCCGCGCGCGCGGGCACCGACACGCCGTTCCCGTGGGGCGGGCGCGACGACGACTACACGAAGTTCGCGAACTTCGCCGACCGCGACGTGCGCTTCCAGGTCGTCGGCTTCGACGGCGGCGGCAACATCCGCAAGCGCAAGCCGTTCGCGATCTGGCAGAACTATCCGCTGCACGAGGAGCGCTGGGAGGACGACTGGTTCAACCTCAACTTCGTGGGCCGCGCGAACTGCAACCGCTGGGGGCTCTACGACATGCACGGCAACGCGGCGGAGTGGACGCGCAGCGACTACGCGCCGTATCCGTACGTCGACGGCGACGGCCGCAACGACGGGAACCCGAAGGCGAAGAAGGCCGTGCGCGGCGGGTCGTTTGCGTCGCGTCCGCGCGACGGCACGAGCTCGTACCGCCTCGGATACGACACGTGGCAGACCGTTTTCGACGTCGGATTCCGCGTCGTTCTTGAAGAGGAATGAGGCGCATCCGCAAATAAAAGGGCAACGCCAAAAATGGGAATTTTCCGTCCGTGGAAACGGGCGGAAAATTTTTTTGCATCTGTCGACATTTTAGGTTTGCATGAAGGGAAAAAATATCGTATCATATGTTCGGACAAGCGGAGTCTGCGCCGACGTTCGGTGCGCCGTGAGTCAACAAAAAAAAGGATACGAAGAAATGGCTAATAAGGCTGCAAAGAAGGCCCCTGCGAAGAAGGCCGCCCCTGCGAAGAAGGCCGCCCCTGCGAAGAAGGCGTGCGCGAAGAAGTGCTGCGCGAAGAAGGCTCCTGCCAAGAAGGCGGCGCCTGCTAAGAAGGCAGCTCCTGCGAAGAAGGCCGCCCCTGCGAAGAAGGCCGTGAAGAAGGCTCCTGCGAAGAAGGCCGCGAAGAAGTAAGATTCCTGCGCAGTTCCCAAAACTGCTAGAGCTTGCCCGTGCCGATCGGCGGGCAAGCTCTTTTTTGACGGAAGGCGAGAACATGGGCAACGTCGTTTTTCTGGGAGTTGAGGGCTCCGGCAAGACCACGCTCGCGATGGCGCTGACGAAGGCGTTCGCGCGCCATGCGGACGAAGGGTGGTACCTTCGTCCCGAGGGACGCGGCGCGTACAACTTCGCGACGGTCGCGCCCGACGATTTCGCGGTCGACGGCTTTCCGGCGCAGACCTCTGCCGCACGCGAGATGACGTGGGTGATTTCGCGCGACGGCAAGGACATGGGCGGCATGCGCATTCTCGACTACCCTGGCGAGATCTACCGTCTTGCGTTTCTCAACGCCGAAGACGAAGCGGACCCCGACGCGTTTCGTGCACGCGCCGCGGCGAACGCGGAAGAGCTCGACGTACTCAACCGCGCGATCGAGGAGGCCGAGAGCCTCTACGTGCTTTTCAACTTGCAGGACGCGCTCAACCTGCGCGGCGACGACGCGAACCGCAGCGCGGTGTGGGTGACGAACGAATGTCTCAAGCGCCTCAAGGCGCTTCCCTCGAAACCGCGCGTGACGCTCGTCTTCACGCAGGTGGACCGCTACCAGACCGAAGACGATTTCCTCCATTCGTTCACGCCCGCCGAACTCGACCTCATCGGCCACGACCATCCCGACGTGGACTGGATGATGGTGAGCGTGCTCGTGCCGCCCGATTCCGAGTTCGGCATCGACGCCTTCGTGCGCCGCGTGACGGGCTTGACCGCCTTCGGCGTTCCTGACGGGCGCCCGCGCGCACACGGCGCCGCAGGCGGCGCGCTCGCGCGCCTCGCCGCCCAGCGCAAAGCGGAAGGGGAGAATCGCGTTTGTCGCGGCCAAAGCGGCGAGACGCCGCTTCCCCCAGGGGAGCCGCCGCTCGTGCAAAGCGGCGAGACGCCGCTTCTCCCAGTGGAGGGTCGCGCTGCTGCGCGACCGAGCAGGTCTAGCTTCCTCTGGCTCGTATTGATCTTCGTCGCGGTTTTCGGCGTCGCCGCCCTTGCGGTGGTGTTCCTTTCCGGGCGACGTGCGTCCTCTTGGTGGAAGCGGCGTCTCCCCCCTTC
>JAFRSR010000437.1 GCA_017427485.1 Kiritimatiellia bacterium | reverse complement strand
TGGAACGTGGACTGCAAGCACGTGTGGTGCTTCAACATGGACGAGTGGGCGGACGCGAAGGGCAACACGCTCGTGGGCGACGCCTCGTTCCAGTACGCGATGGAGCAGGCGCTCTACAACCCGCTCGGCAAGCTCACGGTGCCGAAGGACCACCGCAACTTCGCCACGAAGGACAACCTGCCGACGTACCCGAAGAAGATCGCCGCCCTCCGCGCCGAAGGCGCGCGCCTCGTGCTCGTGTACGGCATCGGCCGCATGTGCCACATCGCGTTCTGGGAGCCGATGATCGGCGGCGAGTTCTCGAGCGACGCCGCGTGGCTCAAGCAGCCCTACCGCATCGGCGTGAAGCTCCACCCGCTCACGATCGAGCAGAACGCCATCACCTCGTTCAAGAGCCGCACCACGCTCGTGCCGTGCCGCGCGAACACGATGGGCCCCGGCATCATGTTCCAGGCCGACTGGGCGATCGGCGGCGCGGACGGCGCGCTCTCGCGCGGCATGCAGTGGCAGGGAATGTCCTTCTGGATGACGCTCCGCTACGGACCGAGCCGCTGGGTCACTTCCAGCTGGATCCCCACGCTGCCGGGACGCCTGTTCTACCTGTCCGAGCTGGCGGGTCCGCTCGTCGCCGAGGCGAACTGAGGAGGAAACCGAGATGGCCGGCGTGGACGCGGAACGGATCGGCGTGTGCAGCTGGAGCTACCAGCGCCCGCTGCGTGAGGTCGCCGACGAGATGGCGAAGATCGGCGTGAAGGGCATCGACCTCGCCCTCACGCCCTTCGTGGCGCCCGACGGGCGCCACGGCGTGGAGGAGGGCGAGGAGGCGCTCGCGTTCGCGAAGGCGCAGTTCGCGAGCGGCGCGTGGCGTCTCTTCGCCACGATGATCTCCTTCCCGCAGGAAGACTACTCCACGCTCGAGACCATCCGCAAGACGGGCGGCGTGGTGCCGGACGACTGCTGGCCGCGTAACCGCGAGATCGCGGCGGCGGCGGCGGAGCTCTCCGGCAACCTCGGCGCGCCCTACATGCTCTTCCACGCCGGCTTCCTCGACGAGTCGAACCCCGCTGCCTACGCCGCGTACGTGGAGCGCGTCTCCTTCGTGCGCGACGCCTGCGCGCGCGCGGGCGTGCAGCTGATC
This sequence comes from Kiritimatiellia bacterium, assembly GCA_017427485.1. GTDB lineage: Bacteria > Verrucomicrobiota > Kiritimatiellia > RFP12 > UBA1067 > RUG572. The sequence goes on along the minus strand of JAFRSR010000437.1, from coordinate 5,653 downwards.
CTCGAATCCGGCCAGGAGACGGCGGAAGACCTCGCGCGCTTCCTGCGCGACGTGCCCGGCCTCTACGTCAACTTCGACCCCGCGAACATGATCCTCTACGGGAAGGGGCGTCCGATGGAGGCGCTCGAGACGCTCGTGCCGTGGATCCGGAAGATCCACGTGAAGGACGCGGACGCGACCGCCGTGCCGGGCACGTGGGGCACGGAGCGTCCGTGGGGCGAAGGCCAGGTGGGCGGTGCGGCGTTCATCGATGCGCTGAACGGCCTCGGTTTCACGGGAAACATGACAATTGAAAGAGAAGGCGGAGACGACCGCGCGGGCGACATTGCCCGCGCCGCCGCGCGCCTCAGGGAGGGACGTTGAAATGAACGTATTGGCAATTGGCTGTCATCCAGATGACTTGGAGATCGCGTGCGCGGGAACGCTCGCGAAGTGTGTGAAGCGCGGCGACCGCGTGGTGACCGCGCACCTCTGCACGGGGTCGCTCGGCCACGTGGTGATCCCGCCGGAGGAACTCGTGCCCATGCGCGCCGCGGAGGCGCGCGCCGCGGGCAAGCTCGCCGGCATCGAGGTGCTGGACGGCTTCTTCGGCGACCTCGACATCTACGCCGACAACGCGGAGAGCCGGAACAAGGTGGTGGAGGTGATCCAGTACGCCCAGCCGGACGTGATCATCACCCACAACCCCGACGACTACATGCCGGACCACACCGCCACCTCGAAGCTCGTCTTCGACGCGGCGTTCACGGCCACGCTGCCGAACTGGCCCTCGAAGACGCGCAAGGCCGCGAAGCTCGTGCCGATCTACTACATGGACACGCTCGCCGGCGTCAACTTCGTGCCGGAGGAGTTCGTGGACATCACGGACGAGATCGACCTCAAGATCCAGATGCTCGAGTGCCACCATTCGCAGCTCGACTGGATGCGCGAGCACGACGGCATCGACTTCGCGGACATGGTGCGCACCTGCTCCCGCTACCGCGGCTACCAGTGCGGGGCCGCCTACGCGGAGGGCTTCCGGATGTGCAAGGCCTACCTCAAGGGCACGACGCGCCGCCTGCTCCCGTAACCGTTCCTGCAAGCGGCCAATACACGATGTTGTTTTTCTAGAATCCCGCGAGCTCTAGCGTTTCGCCGCGACCTGTACGGACAACTCGCCGCCGGCCTTGTTGGAACGCACGATGATCTGCGTCTTCTTGCCCTTGAAGTCGATCTTGTCCCCGGTGACGGCGAATTTCACGCCTAATTCCTCTTCCATTGCGCGGACAAGTTTGCAGGTCTCGACCCGTAGCTTCTCGTCGGACATTTCTTTTATGTCTTTTGTCGGAGCGGCCAGCGTCAGGCCCGTCAGCTTGTTTCCGGAATAATATGTCTTTCGCACCTCGGATAGCAGAAGATACGGGTTCTTGAGCGACGGTTTGCCGTCCGACGCCTTGGAAAAGAAGGCGATGCCCGCGAATTCGTCCAACGTGAGGGTGCTGAGCGCGTTCTCCTTGCGTTGCTTTGACCCCCGCTCGGCAATCTTCGTCTTGTCCGCAGGATTCGGGAAGAACCGGTCGTCGCCTTTCGCATCCTCGTCGGAGACCTCGGGAGAGGCCTTGACGCCCGCATCGTCAGCCACTTTGTCCAATGCTTCAAGGAACGCGTCAACGCCCTCGCGCCGGTATCCGCCGAAACGCTTGACCTCCTCCCCGGACGGGCGCACGATGACCGTGGAGGGATAGCCGCGGATCTTGTATTCCGAGACGAGCGACGGGTTCTGCTTCTGCGCCAGCGGCGAAAGGATCGACTTGTCCCCGGGGCTGTCAATCATCAGGAGGATGAACTTTTTCTTCGCCTGCTTTATGAATTTGCTGTCGGAATAGATCTCCTTCTCCATCTTGACGCACCATCCGCACCAGTCGGAACCGGAAAAGGCCAGGAGAATGAGTTTGCCGCTTTTTTCGGCTTTTCCCTTGGCGCTCGCGAAATCCTCGTCCCATCCCTTCGGCACGCTCGAAGACAGCTTTGCGCCCAAGGCGGAAGAGGCGGCAATCGCAATGAGCGCGGAAGACAAGACCTTGCGAATCGTTTTCATTTGTGAACTCCTTTTTTGCATGCTGCCGAAACTGCACCTGTGGGCAAGTATACCACATGCATCTCTCCCGTGCAATAGTCGACGCAACGCTTACACGGAATGCCGAGGATGTGGTATACTTTTCCCCATGCAAGAATTTTTCAACGTGACCATTCTGGCCGTGCTGCAGGGCGTGGCCGAGTTTCTGCCGATCTCTTCGAGCGGGCATTTGGTGATCGGCCAGCATCTGCTCGGCATGAACCCGCCGGGCATGCGGCTGGAGGTGTTCCTGCACGTGGGCACGCTCGCGTCCATCTTCGTGTTCTATCGCCGGCCCATCGCGACGATTCTCTTGGGGCTGGTGGCGTCGGACGCGGAACGCCGCCGCGCGGCCTGGGAGTACGCGGCGAAGATCTTCCTCTCGGCCCTGCCCGCCGTGGTCGTCTACTTCCCGTTCAAGAAGCCGATCGACGACCTCTTCGAGAACGCGCGCATGGTGGGCGCGCTCCTGATGTTCACGGGCGCGGTGCTCGCCGGTACGCGTTTCCTGCCGCGGGGCAAGCGCGACGTGAGCTCCCTCCGCGCGCTCCTGATGGGCTGCGGACAGGCCGTCGCGATCCTGCCGGGCGTCTCGCGGAGCGGCATGACCCTCGCCTCGGCGCGCGCGGGCCGCGTCGCCCCTGAGGCGGCGGCGGAGTTCTCCTTCCTCATGAGCGCGCCGCTCATCGCGGGCGACGCCCTGCTCCACATCTGGAAGTCCTTCAAGGCTACGCCTGCGGAAGTCGCGGGCGAACCCTCCTGGGGCGTCGTCGCGTGCGGCGCGGTCATCGCCGCCGTCGTGGGCTACTTCTCGCTCGCCATCCTTCTGCGCACGCTGCGCGGCCGGTGGTTCTGGCTGTTCGGACCGTACTGCTTCACGGCCGGCCTGCTCGTCATCTGCTTCTGCAAGTAAGACACTCTGCCATGAAAACACACACACTCGTCCTCTCCGTCCTCTCTGTCCTCTTCGTCCCCGCCGGCGCGGCCGAAATCCCCGACATGCCCGCGGTCTACCGCGCCGACCCCGCCGCCGTCATCGCCGCCGCGTCCGCCGCCACGCCCGCGCATTTCCCCGACGCCGACCGCGCGATGGTCGATGACCGCATCCACGTGGCCTACGAGCCGGACGGCTCCGAGATCACGTGGGACGACGAGTGGCTGAAGGTGCTCACGGAGAAGGGCCGCCGTGCGTCCGCCACCGTCTCGCTCGACTTCACCGAGCGCTACGGCGACGCGAAGATCTTCGCCGTGGAGATCGTGGGGACCAACGGACAGATCCGCGCCGTCGACTTCGCGCGCACGCTCAAGGTCGCCACGGACAACTCGTCCCTCGGCTCGAACATCGTGGACCCGCTCGACAAGACGATGTCCTGCGCCGTCTCCGGCCTCGCCGTGGGCGAGATCCGCCACGTGCGCTACGCGCGCCGCACGCGGAAGGCCCGCATGACCGGCACGTGGGCGGACATGCAGCTCTTCGAGTACACCTCGCCGATCCTCTCCACCGTCTACACCGTGGACCAGCCGAACGCGAACCCCGTGCGCCACGCCGTCGTGCGCCATCCGTTTGGAAAAACCGTCACGCGCGCGCCGGACAAGCCGCTCGGCGCAGGCCGCACGCTCCTCCGGTGGGACGTGCGGGACGTGCCGCAGGCGTTCGCCGAGCCGAACATGCCGCCGTTCTCCACGTGCGTGCAGTCGATCCGCCTCTGCACGGCGCCGGACTGGCCCACCGTCTCGCGCTGGTACTGGAACCTCTGCGCACCGCACCTCGCCGCCACCACGCCGGAGATGACGAACGAGGCGCGCCGTCTCGTGGCGGGATGCACCACGGACGAGGCGAAGATCCGCGCCGTGTTCAAGTTCGTGTCGCAGGAGATCCGCTACATGGGTCTCACGCTCGAGGACGGCGCGCCCGGCTACGAGCCGCACGACGTGGACATCACGTTCAAGAACCGCTACGGCGTGTGCCGCGACAAGGCCGCCCTCCTCGCCGTGCTCCTGCGCATCGCCGGCATTCGTGCCTACCCCGTGCTGATCCACGTGGGCGCGAAGATGGATTCCGAGGTGCCGTGGCCCTACTTCAACCACGCCGTCACGGCCGTGGAGGAGGGACCGCACCGCTACCGGCTCATGGACCCCACGGACGAGTCGACGCACGACCTCCTGCCCTCCTACCTCTCCGACCGATCCTACCTCGTCGCCCACCCCGACGGCGAGACGCTCCGCACGTCGCCCGTGCAGCCCGTCCAGGGCAACCTGATGAAGCTCTCCTCCGAGGGCACGCTTTCCGCGGACGGCACGCTGCTCCTCACGACGGAATACGCCTTCACGGGCATCAACGACACCGCGCTGCGCCATTCGTTCCTCAAGCGCACGCCCGACGAGCGCCGCCGCGCCTTCGAGGGCTTCATCCGCGGCGCCGCCGCCGGCGCGGAGCTGCTGTCGCTCGAGCTGCGTCCCGCCGACCTGCGCGACACCGACACGCCCCTCTCGGCGAAGACGGTCGCCCGCGTGCCTAACGCCGTCGTGCGCGGCAAGACGCGCGACGAGTTCGCGCTGCCGCTCATCACGCGGAACCTCAGCGTTGCGAACGCGCTCATCGACGAGAACACGGCGCTCGAGAAACGCCGCTTCCCGCTGCGCATCTCCACGACCGCCGGCACGGAGGAGACGCTCCGCATCGCGCTCGGCGACGCCGTCGGCGCGCCCGCCGCGCTGCCGTCCGCCTGCGCGATCGGCACGAACGGCTACTCGTTCGCGTTTTCGTGCGCCGTGACGAACGGCACGCTCCGGGCAACGCGCACGATGTACGTGAAGGACATCAACTTCGACGTGCCCGCCTACGACGCGCTGCGCAACGACCGCAAGGAGACGGAGAGCGCCGAACGCGCCGAGCCGGCGTTCGCGGCGCGCGACGACGAGGGCGCGCATATCCGCTGGATCGACGACCGCTCGGTCACGCACTTCACCTCGCCGACGAGCTGGGTGACCACGAACACGTTCGTGAAGGAAGTGCTGACGTACAAGGGCAAGAAGAACGCGGCGGAGATGTCGTACTACTTCAGCCCATCCACGCGCAACATCGAGGTGGTGGAGGCGACCGTCTCCAACCGCAACGGCACGGTGAGCCGACTCACGCCGAAGGAGGTCAACCTGATGGACGCGAACTGGACGGCCTCCGCCCCGCGCTACCCCGCGTCGAAGAAGCTCATGGTGAACCTGCCCGGCGTGGAGGTGGGCAGCGTGATCCGCGCGACGGTGGTGCGGACCGTCACGAACGCGCCCGTGGCCTACACGGGACAGTTCACGCCCGGCGCCGTCGATCCGGTGGACCACGAGGAGTTCGAGCTGCACGTGCCGAAGGGCATGCGCTTCAAGCTCAAGGAGAAGAACCTGCGCGACCTCGGAACGAACGGCGTCCACCGCTGGGAGGCGAAACGCCCCAAGCGCGTGCCGAACGAGCCGCTGCAGCCGGCCGCCACGTCCTGGCGCGCGTACGCGAGCGTGTCCGCCGCCGACTGGCGCGAGCACGGATGCGCGCTCCTGGACGCGCTCGCC